>DAOVRZ010000035.1:0-45626 GCA_030627905.1 Halanaerobiales bacterium | reverse complement strand
GAGGCATCATTGGGGGCATCATAGGCATTTGCTCTCCCATCATCGGAGGCATCATTGGGGGCATCATAGGCATTTGCTCTCCCATCATCGGAGGCATCATTGGGGGCATCATAGGCATTTGCTCTCCCATCATCGGAGGCATCATGGGAGGCATCATGGGCATTTGCTCTCCCATCATGTATGGATACATACAGCAGCAATACATAGGATATCCCATGTGATGCATTGGACTCATCATTTGATGCATTGGATAGCCCATATGCATTGGATTCATCATATTTTGACCATATTCAGGCATTTCATAGTTCTTTTTATTATAATCTTTGTAATGCATACACATTGGATAACAATAACATTTGTACATATAGTCATCTTTAGGTTTGTGATTTTTCATATGATACATTTACATCATCCTTTCAAATATGAGTTTGGTACATTATATGCAAAAAGAAATGAAAAGTTTAGATTTTTTATAAAAAAGTCTACGGGAAAAATGACAGAATTCATGATTGAATTGAAGAGAAGCGATTTAGCTTTTTTTTATTTTTAATAAAAAAATATTTGAAATAAAAAAGGAATTTTTGGACTATATGACGAATTTATGTTAGATAAAACAAGATACTTAACTTAAGAGAGTTGAGTAAAATATTTAGGAGGTCGAGTTAGAAAATGAGTGGAAAAGAAACAAGATCATTTCAAGCAGAAACAAAACAACTATTAGATTTAATGGTACATTCTATTTATACGAATAAGGAGATATTTTTACGTGAATTGATCTCTAATGCTTCAGATGCTATCGATAAAATTAAATTTCAATCTCTAACTAATTTAGAGTTATTAGATGGAAATTCTGATTTTAAAGTTTTTTTAGAAGTTAACGAAGGAGAAAATACTTTATCAATCTCTGATAACGGTATTGGTATGACTCATGACGAAGTTATTGAAAATATTGGAACTATTGCCAAATCAGGTACTAAGATTTTCTTAGAAAAACTTAAAGAACAAGAAGAGAACAAGGATAATCTAGATTTAATAGGACAATTTGGTGTTGGTTTTTATTCTGCATTTATGGTATCAGAAAAGGTAGTTTTGGAAACTAAGGCACCAGGTCAAGAAAAAGGAGTTAGATGGGAATCCACTGGAGATGGAACATATACAATTGAAGAGTTCGAAAAGCAAGATAGAGGTACAACTATTACTTTAACGATCGGAGAAGAATTTAGAAATACAGATAAGCCTGAAGAAAATTATACTAATCGCTATACTATCCAAAATTTGATCAGAAGATATTCTGATTATATTCGTTATCCGATTATGATGAATTTTTATAATGAAGAAAAACCTAGAGATGAAGAAGGGAATATTATTGAGGATGCAGCGCCTGAGGTTACTGTTGATACTAGAACAATGAACTCGATGAAACCACTCTGGACTAGAGATCCAAAAGAGATTACATCCGAAGAATATTTTAAATTCTTTAAGGATGTTTTCCGTGATTGGAATGAGCCAATTGATATAATTCACAACAAAGCAGAAGGTGTAGTTGAATATACAACATTGCTCTTTATCCCTTCACATGCACCTTATGACTTTTATTCAAGAGATTACGATAAAGGTATTCGCCTTTATTCACGGAATGTTTTCGTGATGGATAACTGTCAGGAACTTTTACCAGAGTATTTGAGATTTGTCAGTGGTCTTGTTGATTCTTCTGATTTTTCACTGAACATCTCTCGTGAAATTCTTCAACATGGCAAGCAGTTGAAGATTATTGGTAAGAATTTAGAGAAAGCTATACTTAGAACTATTAAGAAATTGTTAATGAATGACAGAAAGAAATATGAAGAGTTCTGGAATGAATTTGGTAAAGCCATCAAAGGTGGCATTTACATGGATTATAAAACTAAAGAGAAGCTGCAAGAGTTACTACTCTTCCCATCCTCTCATTCCGTTGACGGTATGACTTCATTAGCAGAGTATGTAGAACGTATGCCTGAAAACCAAACAGATATTTATTATGTATCTGGTAAAGATAGAGAGTTTGTTGAAAGATTACCACAGATGGAATTGTTACAGGATAAAGGATTTGAAGTTCTTTACTTATTTGATAAGATTGATGAGTTTGTTATTGATACTTTGAAAGATTACAATAAGAAGAACTTTAAATCTGTAAGCCGTGGTGATTTAAATCTAGATGGTGAAGAGAACAAGGATGAAGAAAAGGAAAAGAACGAAGAGAAAGCTAATGAACATGAAGATTTGATCAAAGTGATTAAAGAGTATCTAGGTGAAAAGGTTGCAGATGTTAAGATCAGTAATCGCTTAAAGACTAGTGCTGTTTGCTTAGTTAGTAGTGATTCCGGTATCAGTTTATCCATGGAGCAAATTCTAGCTGGTGCTAATCAGATGATGCAAAGAGCTAAAAAGGTTTTAGAGATCAATCCTAACCACTCTATCTTTAAAACTTTGAAGAAGTTGCATGAGGGTGAAAAATCTGATAAATTGAAGGATTATAGTGAGTTGCTTTATGATCAAGCAGTTTTGATGGAAGGTTTAGCAATAGATGATCCAGTGACATTTGCAAATCGGATTGCGAAGCTGATGGTTGCTGCTGAGTAATAGAATTAGTTTTAAAAGGAGGCATAATAGTGTCTCCTTTTTTTAAAGCAGAAATTTCTTTCTGCAATTTTGTCAAACTTATTTTTGAATTTACCTTCAGAGATACCGAATGAAGTATAATTTTATGTATGAGAATCTGATTTCCAGAGATTTTTTAAATTTATTAAATAATATTGAAGGAAAAAAACAATTATAGAAATAATTTACTATAAAGACATAACACAAAGAAGAAAGGAAATTTAATATGGATAGGAAAATTGTGATTTTTTTGGAATACTTATTTTGATTTTTACCTTATTTTTAGCAGCGGGTTGCACTGGACCGACACGAAATGAAATTCGTTGAACTTGGTGATGCAGAGTCTGTGGAAATGACTATTAAAATGAGTGCTGGGGAATTAAAACTTGCTGGTGGTTCAAGTAAATTATTAGAAGCGAAGTTTACATATAATAATTTTGATTGGGAGCCTGAAACTGAATATAATATCAAAGATAAGATTGGTGAATTAATTGTTCAGCATCCTGAATACATGGCCTTCAATAGGATTTAATCGAAATGATTGGGATTTACATGTAAACAATAATGTACCTATTGATGTTAATATTTAAGCTGGAATTGGAGAAAATATCTTAAAAGTACTAGAGTAATAAAATAATATATTTTCTAGGTTTTTCCTGTTTTGTTTATTCAGGGTATTAAAAAATTTTATAGAACAAGCAGGAAAATAGACAAATATACAGAAAATATAATAACGAGAGTAAAATAACATTACAATAAAGTATTATACTAAATAACTAAAAAACGGTAAATAAATTGTTGATCGAGATGTAAAATAATGTTATACAAAGGAGGGGCTTAGATTGGTTGGAAACCAAAAAAGATTTGAGAGTATAGGAGTTTGGTAGATATCTTTAAAGAGAAAGAAAACGTACTTAAGAGTAAAGGAATCACTTTTATACACAACAAATACGAAGAAGAATATTTTTCTTACTTGAAATTCTATCATGAATCCCTTATGGTTCTTTATCATTTACAAAAGTACGGCATTCTCCAAAGGATGAACTTGTTGTTCAATTTGATGATAATAAAACTTTTTTATATGTATTTTGGGTCTGTCTTTTAGGAGGTATTATTCCAATGCCTATAACTGTCGGGAAAAACAATGAACGTAAATTGAAACTATTTAAAATTTAGAAAATATTAAATAACCCATATTTGATTTCATCATCCAATATAATTTTTGAAAAAATGTCTACATCAATAAGTGATTCAGAACAAAAGAAAATTTTGGAAGAAATGAAAAAGCGATTGCTTCTAACTGAGAATTTTTGCGATATGAAGAGAAAATGTGAGGTTTATCAGTCTAAACCAGAAGATATTGAATTTGTACAATTTTCTTTAGGTTCAACTGGAAATCCTAAAGGGACTGTTTTAAACCATAAAAATTTATTGGCAAATATTGAAGTTATGATTGAAAGGGCAAAGATAACTCCTAACCATAAGATGATGAGTTGGATGCCTTTAACGCTTTTGACAATACCTTTTATAAAAAGGATGTGGAGAATATGAAAGAAAGGTTATCCTTGGATAAGTTTACATTCAAGGAAATAGAAGAAAGTGATCTGCTTTCAATTGAAGAGATCTCTAACAAAGATGTTGCGATTATCGGAGTTGGAGCGATTCTTCCCGATTCTAAAAAACTAGAGGAATTTTGGAAAATACTAAAAGAGGGAAAAAATTGTTTATCTGAATTTCCGGAAAATAGAAAAAAGAATGTAGCAGACTATTTATGCCGTTCTTTAGGGAAGAATGAAGATGAGATTGGTTACATAAAGGGAGCATATCTTAATGAGGTCGACAAGTTTGATTACAAGTTTTTTCGTTTCACTCCAAAAGAAGCCAGCTTAATGAACCCTAATCAAAGAATCTTTTTAGAGACAGTTTGGAGTGCAATTGAGGATGCTGGTTATGGAGGGAAAAAATTATCTACCAGTTCTACTGGGGTTTATGTTGGTTATATCAGTGATTTGGAAGGTTATAAATATAAAGAGATGATTAAGGAATATGAACCACCTGCAACTTTATCAATTGGAACAACTGGAAATTTATCATCTATTATTCCGGCGAGAATTTCTTATCTTCTAGATTTGAAAGGTCCTAGTTTGTTAGTAGATACTGCGTGTTCCTCTTCGCTAGTAGCCTTACACTTGGCTTGCCAGGCTGTAAAAAATGGTGATTGTGATCAGGCGATTGTAGGTGGAATTCGATTAAATTTATTTCCACTGGAAGATAACGTTACCATTGGGATTGAAGCAGCAGATGGTCTTGCTAAGACATTTGATAATCGTGCTGATGGAACTGGGATGGGAGAAGGTTCAATTGCATTACTTATAAAGCCTTTACGTAGTGCTTTACGAGATCGCGAAAATATTTACGCAGTAATTAAGGGAAGTGCTGTCAATCAGGATGGTAACTCTGTAGGAATTAGTGCTCCAAATCCAGCAGCACAAACACAGGTCATTTCAAAAGCCTGGAAGAATAGTGAGGTTGAGCCAGAAACCATTTCCTATATAGAAGCTCATGGAACTGGAACTAAATTAGGAGACCCGATAGAGATCGAAGGTATAAAAAAAGCATTTAGTGGATATACAGATAAAAAACAATTTTGTGCAATTGGCTCCGTTAAAACAAATATTGGTCACTTATATGAGGCAGCGGGTCTAGCTAGTGTATTGAAAGTTATTCTTGCTATGAAGCACAAAGAGATTCCCCCAACATTGCACTTTCAGAAACCAAATTCTAGAATTAATTTTGAGGATTCTCCGGTTTATGTAAATGATCATGGAACACGTTGGGTTTCTGAATCCCCATTACGAAGTGGAATCAGTGCTTTTGGTTTTAGTGGTACAAATTGTCATGTTATTATTGAAGAAGCTCCTAAAATACAGAAAAAAAATCGGGCACATCCTATACAAGTATTTACCTTATCAGCGATGAATCAAAACGTTTTATCTGAAATGATTTCTAATTACATAGTACATTTGAAAGTGGAACCAGAATTGGATTTAGAAGATATTTGCTACACTGTGAATACCGGAAGAGGGCATTACCATAGTAGACTAGCGATAATCGTTGAGGATAAATCTGATTTATTAGAAAAACTATCAATACTAAAGAACGAAATTAGAGAGGATTTGGTCCGTTCGATTTATTTTAAAGAGTCCAAGAATTTTCTGTCAGAATCTGATAATGAAGCGGTCAGAGAGTTAACTTTAAAAGCGAGTCTACTTTTAGAAGAGTTTGTTGGGAGTAGAAAAAATGATGATTTACTTCTAACTGACATATGTAAATTATATGTAGAAGGTGCAGAGGTTGACTGGGAGATACTTTATGTTCAGGAGGATGTTTATAAGGTAAGTCTACCTACCTACCCCTTTGAAAGAATTAGATGTTGGCCCAACATTCCAGAATACAGACCTAAAGATAAAAAGATGTACTATCATCTGGAGTGGCAAAAATGTAAGAAAGGTGAAGAAAGAGTAATTCATCCAATCGGCACAGTACTGATTTTATCAGATGAAAAAATGGTAGGGGATGATTTAGCAAATCGCGTTCAAAGCGAGGGTATGAAAGCAATAATTGGTTATTCAGGAGACGAATATAAAAAAATAGATTTTAACAAATATACAGTGCGAAAAGATGAAGAAGGTTTTAAAATTCTTTTTGAAAATTTAAAAACTGAAAATATTACAGACATTGTGTATTTGAGTTCGAGGAGTAGTAATGATATACAGACGATTGACCAACTAGTGAAGAGTCAAGAGGTCGGTGTCCTTGGAATATTAAATTGTGCTAAAGCAATTATGTCCGGTGAAAATAGGAAGGAAGTAAGATTACTTATAATAGGAGAAAATGTATATCAGGTAACAGGGGAAGAAACTGTTCTAAATCCGCAGCATGCCCCGATGTTTGGCCTTGGAAAAGTAATTAGTGAAGAATATCCATTAATTAAGTGTAAGGCTATTGATGTGGATCTAATTAACTACAATGAGATTATCATAGATGAGTTAAAATTCGAATTTGATACATATTTGAATTCATATCGTCAATCAGAGCGATTTGTTCAGGTGTTTAAAGAAATGGATGTAGAAGCATATTCGCCAGCAAATATTTTTATCCAGAAAGATGGGGTCTATATCATAACAGGTGGAACAGGTGGAATTGGCAGGGAAATTGCAAAATATTTGGCAGCAAAGAATAAAATCAAACTAATTCTTGTGAATCGTTCGAAAATGGTAGAAAGAGAATTATGGGATCAAATCATTGCTGAAGATAAAGATCAAAAATTGATTCAAAAGTTTACAGAACTGAAAAAGCTGGAATCTACAGGTTCTGAGGTAATATATTATAGTGCTGATATTTCTAACTATGATGAAGTTAAGAAATTGGTCGATAATGTAAATGAAAAATATGGCAAAATAAACGGTATTATACATAGTGCTGGTTTACCCGGGAAAAGTTTACTGGTTCAAAAGGATCAGAATTCCTTTGAAAAAGTTTTAGCCCCTAAAATATATGGTGCTTGGGCTTTAGATCGGGCAACACGCAATCAAAATTTGGATTTCTTTGTTTTATTTTCTTCTGGATTATCTTTCTTTCCTCTTCCGGGGCAAGGAGACTATACAGCGGCTAACGCTTATTTGGATGCGTTTCCGGATTTTAGAAATAAATACAAGAGTAAGACAATGACAATTAATTGGGTTGCATGGAATGAAATTGGTATGGCTGTTGACCAAGGATTTACTAATGATCTCTTATTTAAATCACTTTCTACTAAAGACGCAGTAAAGGCTTTTGATTATGTATTACATAAAGCAATTCCATCTGTATTGATTGGAGAGCTAAATAAGGAAACGAATATCGTCCAATATATAAATAAACTACCATTTTATTTTGATGATCATCTATTTGAGCATATTCAATCTGATCAGAAAATACCAGAAAACAATGTTGGCGAGGTTATATTAAAAGGAAAAGAATTTGATAGTTATACAGTGATTGAGATGCAGATCGCTCAAATTTGTAAAGAAATTTTAGGATTTGATGAAATAGATATATATGAAAACTTTTTCGACCTAGGTATAGATTCCATATTACTCTCAAAACTTCACTCTCAAGTAGAAGTATACTATCCGGGAAGAATTAGTTTAACCGAGCTTTTTAAATACTCGACAATTTTTAAATTAGCAGAGTTTTTAAGTAGCGAAAATACTCCAGTAGATGAAGAGAAGACAAATTTGGATGAAGAACTTGGAAAACTTTTTCAAGATTTTGAAAATGGAGATTTAACGATTGACGATGCGATTTTAAACTTAGAATTATTGTAGCAGGGGGTGATAGAGTGAAAAATGTTTATAGATACATAATGGAAAATGTTTCTACGGGAAAAATAAACAAACAAAGCGCTCTTGAGTTGTTAAAAATTCTAAAAGAAAAAAAATTTGCTGAAAAGAAAGATATAGCCATTATAGGGATGGCTGTAAAAACTTCGTTAGTTTCCAATCGGGAGGAATTTTGGGATATTCTTCAAAAAGGAGTAGACTGTGTAAGAAGTTTTCCAAAATCAAGGAAAAAAGACATGGATGAATACTTGTGCTTTAAGCAAGTGGATGAAAAAGATATTCAATATACAGAAGCAGCATATCTTGAAGAGATTGATAAATTTGACTATAAATTCTTTCGATTGACTCCAAGAGAAGCAAGTCTAATGAGTCCTAACCAGAGAATCCTTTTAGAAACTGTATATGAAGCAGTTGAGGATGCAGGATATGGTGGAAATAAACTTATAGGGAGTAAGACGGGAGTATTTTTAGGGCATTCAGATTCTTTGCGAAAAACGTATATTGACTTGTTAGAAGAAGTTGATCCTACTTCATTATCTATTTCCATTGCCGGTAACTTAGCTGCGATCATCTCAGGTCGAATCTCATATTTTATGGATTTAACAGGGCCTAATATTTTATTAGATACAGCTTGTTCATCATCTTTGATTTCAGTTGATTTAGCATGTAAATCAATTCAAAACAACGAGTGTGAGATGGCTATAGCAGGAGGAATTAGACTTAATTTGCTTTCATTAACAAATGAGACAAAATTAGGAATAGAATCTTCTGATGGGCGAACCAAAACCTTTGATAACGGGTCTGATGGTACAGGTATTGGTGAGGGTGTCGGTGTAGTGATTTTGAAATCTTTAGATTCCGCCTTGAAAAATGGAGATCATATATACGCTGTTATTAAAGGAGCTGCAATTAATCAGGATGGCGACTCTGTTGGAATAACAGCTCCAAATATTGAATCTCAGAAAAATGTAATATTGAAAGCATGGGAGAATGCGGATGTAGAACCTGAATCTATATCCTATATTGAAGCTCATGGAACCGGGACCAATTTGGGTGATCCTATTGAAATTGAAGGGATTACATCTGCATTTCTTAAATATACAAATAAAAAACAATTTTGTGCTATTGGGTCTGTTAAGACAAATATCGGTCATTTGTATGAGGGAGCAGGAATTTTTGCGTTGATCAAAGCGACGTTAGCGTTACACAAGAAAAAATTACCTCCTTCCCTACATTTCAAGTTTCCTAACAGTAAAATAAACTTTGCCAATTCACCTGTCTATGTGAATGATTGTTTGCAAGACTGGCATAGAGACCAATTTCCTAGGCGCTGTGGAATTAGTGCCTTTGGTTTAAGTGGAACTAATTGTCATATGATTTTGGAAGAAGCACCAGAGAGATCCATTGAAAATGAAATAGATAGTCCGCAAGTTTTAACTATATCAGCTAAATCGTTCTTTTCATTGAAAGAACTTTTAAAAAAGTACGTTACTTTTTTAAAAAATGCAGATAAGGCTGTTTTTAAGGATATCTGTTTCACTGCTAATACAGGAAGAGGCCATTATAACCATAGAGTAGCCATTATTGCAGATCACTTTGACGATTTGGTCGACAAGATTAAATTTGCAAGCACTCATGATCTGGAAAATGAATATTTAAATGGAGTTTATTATGGAGTTCATAAAATCGTTTCTTCAGATCGTGGTGATAGTGGTGAGACGTATCTCACTGAAAGAATGAGAAGAACGCTAACGGGTCAGGGGAAAGAAAAAATAGAACATTACTTAAACTCTGGTAAGTCAGACAAAAAAATACTTCAAGAATTATCAAAATTATATATTCAAGGAGCAGGCATTCTCTGGGATGATCTTTTTGTAGATGAAAAAAGAAATCGGCTAAGTATTCCTGTATATCCTCTCGAACGGCTGCGCTGTTGGTTTACAATCGATTATTCACAAAAATTACTTCATGAAAGCACTCAGGTGTACATACATCCTTTACTGGAGAAAAACGTTGTAGAATCAATGGATCAGGATATTTATGAAACTGAATTTGCACCAGAAAAGCATTTTGTTTTAAGTGATCATATCATCATGGATCATTATGTTATTCCAGGAACTACCTATTTGGAAATGGCTAAACAAGTCGCCTCTCAATATTTTGCTGAAGAAAGTGTTGAGTTGAGAGAGATTTCATTTTTGACTCCAATTATTCTGAAACCGAGTGAAAAAAAGAAAGTTCAAACAATTGTTAGAAATAAAAAGGATCATCTTGAGTTTGTTATTGCGAGCAAAAATAGTCAATCTTCACCTAAAGAAAAGCAATGGGTTATTCACTCTTTAGGTAAAATTTATAAAACTGAAGCTAAAATGAATTTGGTGTACAATTTAGATGAACTAATGGCTGAATGTACGCAGATCAAAAAGATTGATCAAAATGAGCTAACGAAAGGATTTATTAAATTTGGTCCACGTTGGTTAAATTATCATGAGTTGAGAATCAGCGAAGAATTTACATTTGGTACCATTCAGTTACCTGTTGATTTTAGTGCAGATTTAGATGTATATTATTTACATCCTGCCTTGGTTGATATGGGAGTAAATATTGTAAGTTTAACCCTAGGTGAACAATATTTGCCTTTATCCTATAAGAGTATAAAAATTTATGGACCTACTCCGAGAGAGTTCTATAGTTACGTTAAACGGGTAGACCCAAATAAAGGTAATACCGAGACGATTACCTTTGATATTAAATTTTTAGATAAAACAGGCAAGGTATTTGTGGAAATAGAAAGCTATATTATTAAAAAAGCCCATACTTTCAACAAATATATCCGGACCGCTAATCCTTATTCGAAAGTTAATTGGGTTATAAATGAGATGGAGGAAAGTGAAGAAAAGTTTTCGAATGGTGTCACTTTGGTTTTAACTGAATCGGGAGCCAAGGCTAATGACATAAGCAGAATTTTACAAGAGGAACGAAAAGACATAATTAATGTCAAATTAGGAGAACGACCATTTACTCAATTAGATGAGAATAATTATGCCATCTCAGGTTCTGAGGAAGACTATCAAAAGTTATTTGCAACATTGTCCAATATAAAAATTAGTCAAATAGTTCATTTATTAAGTCTGGGAGTTAAACCAGTTAATTCTTCACTCGATGATCTGGAAAACGAGTTGTTGAGAGGAGTATATAGCTTATTCAGGATGACAAAAACTATTGTCAATAATTATTCTGATATACTAGATATTGTAATTATTACTGAATCTTCTGCAGAGGTGACAGGAAAAGAGAATTTGATTAAACCTTCTAACGGTAGTTTGTATGCTCTAAGTAAAGTCATTTCAAATGAGAATCGTAATCTAAACTGTAAGGTTTTAGATATTGATGAATATGTCAATCAAAAAAAACTCATGTTCGAGATGAACTTAGGAGATTCCCACTCATATGTAGCTTATCGTGATGGAATTAGATATGTTCAAGAACTGGCTCAATTTGATATAGATGCCGTCCCAACCAAGGAAGTAGAGATTAAGGACACAGGTGTATATATAATTACGGGTGGTACAGGTGGTTTGGGACTGGAAATCAGTAAGTATTTAGCGAAGAAGAATAGAGTAAATCTTGCATTAATCAATCGTTCTAAGTTACCAGCACCTGATCAGTGGGACGATCTTATTGAAAAAAATGAAGACAATCGTTTAATTAACCGACTTAAAAAGATTCGTGAAATAGAAAAAGCGGGAGCCAGAGTAAAATGTTTCAGTGCAAATATCACCAACTTGGAAGAAGTTAAACCTATAATTGATCATTTAAGAGAGAAATATGGGCAAATTAATGGTATTATTCACAGTGCTGGAGTTGCTGGTGATGGATTTATTCTCAAAAAAGACGAGAATGTTTTTAAAAGCGTCTTGTATCCAAAAATCTATGGAGCTTGGATTCTTGATCATTTAACTGATGCTGATGATCTTGACTTCTTTATTATGTGTTCTTCTGTTGCTGCGATACTTGGAATTCCTGGGCAAGGAGATTATTCGGCAGCGAACGCTTTTCTGGACTCTTTTGCTGTATTTAGATCGAAGAAAGGTAAAAAAACCTTATCCATTAATTGGTCAGCATGGAACGAGACAGGTATGGCTGTGGAACATGGTGCAGATATTGATACAGTTTTCAAAACAATCAAGAACGCTCAAGCCATTGATGCTTTTGATGAGATTCTACAGAAAAATCTGCATAATATTATAGTTGGTGAGTGGCATTTTCAGTCTGAGTTTTTTGATCAACTAAATTTAAGTTTATCACCGGAGATTAGAAAAAGTATAGAATCAGTTAAAAAACAAGCTAATTACAATAATTTCGATGGTGAAAGGGCTAAAGTGAGTTTGATCGGTAAAGCAGATAATGATTATACAGAATTGGAAAAGAAAATTGGGCAAATTTGGGGAGAGACATTGGGTTATACCGAGTTAAATATCTATGACAACTTTTATGATCTAGGTGGTGACTCGATCCTGGCTTTTAAATTGATTAATAATATAAATAAAGAGCTAGGTTTGAATGTAAGTGTGGCGGAGGTTTTTAACTATTTATCTGTCAGTGATTTCTCTGACTACTTAAAGGCAAGGGAGAAGACAGATACAGATTCCTCTGATCATCAACTGCAATTAAAAAAGGCTGAGCACCAAAAGTATTACCTTGTTTCTATCGAGCAAAAACGACTGTTTATCATTTCTCAAATTGCCCCAGATAATATCAGTTATAATTTACCAGGTGTTCTTGTGATTACTGGTCAATTGGATCTTAAACATTTTGAACAATCTTACCGTCGGCTTGTGGCTCGTCATGATAGTTTACGTACATCATTTGAACTGCATAATGGGGAACCAGTCCAAATCATTCACGAAGATGTGGAAATTGATTATGAATATTTGGATGCATGTGAAAGAGACGTAGAACGATTAATTCAAGAGACTATAAAACCTTTTGATATTTCTAGAGCTCCGTTGATGAGAGCAAAATTAATTAAAATTAAGGATGATCAACACCTATTTATCTTTGATATCCATCATATTGTAGCTGATGGTTCTTCAATGGCGATTTTGATTAAAGAGTTTTTCGCACTATATCAAAATGTTAACTTGCCAGATTTGAAGATACAATATAAGGATTATTCAGTCTGGCAAAAAAATCTAATAGAGACAGATTGGATTCGAAAGCAGGAAGACTATTGGTTGGAAAGATTTTCTGATGAAATTCCAGTTTTAAATTTACCAACTGATTACGCAAGGCCATTGGTTCAGAGCTATGAGGGAGATGTCTTGGATTTTATAATCAGTAACGAGTTAACCTCAAAGATCAAAAAGATTGCTCAAAGTAGAGGAGCAACAGTATTTGCAACACTATTAGCAATCTACAAGGTATGGTTATTCAAATACTCAGATCAAGAGGACATTGTTGTTGGAACTCCAGTAGCAGGACGTTTGGATTCAGATTTGGAAAATATTATTGGAATGTTTGTTAATACGCTTCCGATTAGAACTAAAATCAATGGAGAGACAAACTTCTATCTCCTATTAGATGAGGTAAAAGAAGGATGTAAGAATGCTCTTGAAAACCAGATTTACCGTTTCGAAAATTTAATAGAAAAATTAGGGGTTACGAGGAACCGAAGTAGGAACCCACTTTTTGATGTTATGTTCGTTTTTCAAAATATGAAACTTGGGGTCGAGATCACTCAGGTCGGAGTTCCAAAAATAGATTTACAGGTTAATGATTTAAGAATAACAACTCATCAATTTAAGCATAGTGTTTCCCAGTTCGATCTAACTCTGGAAGCTGTAGAACGAGATGGAGAGATCAAATGTTATTTTGAATATTGTATAAAACTGTTTAAAAAAGAAACTGTAGAACGAATGGCGAGTCATTTTCTTAATATAGCAGATCAATTGATGGAACAACCTGATAGAAAATTAACTGATATAGAATTTTTAGGTGAGTTAGAAAAAAATCATTTGTTATACGAGTTGAATAATACTCGAGGAGAATATGAGAAGAGTTTGACTTTACAGCAACTTTTTGAGAAACAAGTTGAAAAAACTCCTGATAATATGGCTATTTATGCTAACGGTCATCAGATTACTTATCGTGAACTAAATAGAAAAGCTAACCACTTGGCCAGGTTGTTGAGAAACAAGGGAGTTAAGGCAGATGATATAATAGCTATCATGGTTGGCCGTTCAATTGAAATGTTTATCGGTTTACTTGGAACCTTAAAAGCTGGTGGTTCATATTTACCAATTGATGTAAGTTATTCTAAAGAAAGAAAAGAGTATTTACTACAAGATAGCCAAGTCCAGATTCTATTACTTCAAAACGAGCTTAAGGAGATACAATTTTGTGGACAAGTCATTGATCTATTTGCAGAGCAAACTTATACTGGAAATCCATCAAACTTGGAAAATTGTATTCAGCCAAACCACCTGGCATATATTATTTATACATCCGGTTCAACAGGTCAACCAAAAGGTGTAATGGTTGAACATAGAAATGTAGTAGCGTATCTCAACTCTTTCTACCAGAAATTTAATGTGACTGAAAATGACATATTCATTCAACTGGCATCATTTACCTTTGATGCGTTTGTAGAAGAGGTGTATTCTGTTCTTTTGAGAGGTGGACAGATTGTTTCACCTGATAAATATACAATTCGAGATATAGAACTTTTGGTGGAGTTCATTAATATCAATAAGGTTACTATGATCAGTTGTTCGCCATTGCTATTAAATGAATTGAATAAATATAGTGATCGTTTACAACATGTTCATACCTTTATTAGTGGGGGAGACGTATTTAAAAAAGAGCATGTAAGTAATCTGATTACAATGGCAAAAGTGTATAATACTTATGGGCCAACAGAAGCTACTGTTTGTGCTACGTATCAACTTTGTTCTGCCAATTGGACCAGTTCTAACTTGCCCATTGGTAAACCAATTACCAATTACAGAGTCTATATTTTCGATAAAAACAGTAGGTTGGTTCCTTTTGGTAAACCAGGGGAACTCTGTATCGCAGGTGATGGGGTAACAAGAGGTTATTTACATCGCCCAGAATTAACAAAAGAAAAGTTTATTGAAAACCCATATGTTAAAGGAGAAAGGCTTTATAAAACTGGAGACCTTGTAAAATGGTCGAATGGATATATTGAATTTTTAGGTCGCATTGACCGTCAGGTGAAAATCAGGGGCTTTAGAATCGAATTGGAAGAGATTGAAAATCAATTACTTAGACATGTTGCAATCCAAGATGTGATTGTAGTTGACAGAGAAGGTGACTCAGACCACAAATATCTCTGTGCCTACTATATCTCTGAAAAGGAATTACCTGTGATGAGTCTTAGAGAACATCTATTAAAAAACTTATCTGACTATATGGTTCCTGCTTATTTTGTTCATCTAGTTACAATACCCCTAACGCCGAATGGAAAATTAGACCGTAAAGCATTACCAGAACCTGTGATTCGCACCGACATTAACTATGTTCAACCAGAAGATGATATTCAAGAAAAAATGGCTGCAATTTGGAGCGAATTATTGGGTGTAGATAAAGTTGGAATTTATGATGATTTCTTTGCTTTGGGAGGAGATTCAATAAAGGCAATTCAGATATCATCTAGATTGAAAGAACATAATCTAAAGCTAGATATTCAAAACTTATTTGAATATCCGACTATTGCAAAAGTAAGTCCATTCGTTAAAGTTGGTAAGGTTGAATCGGAACAAGGCATAGTTGAAGGTGGAGTGAATCTGACCCCTATTCAGAAGTGGTACTTTGAAGAGGGTTCTGATAAACTTAACCATTATAACCAATATGTAATGCTGAAGATGGAAAATTTAGATATTGAATTGCTAACTAAGGTAGTCTCTAAGTTGGTAGAGCATCATGACGCTTTAAGAATGATTTTCACCTTTGACGGAGAATCTGTCAAGCAGTATAATCGGGGTCTTTTAGATGGACTTTTCGATTTACGATTATACGATTTACTTGGTAAAGAAGATCATAAACAAATAATCTCTCAAGAGTGTGACTTAATCCAGACGAGTTTGGATTTGAGTAAAGGTGAATTGGTAAAGCTAGCCTTGTTCAAAACTGATGAAAAAGACTTCCTGTTCATAGTCATTCATCACTTAGTGGTCGATGGGATTTCATGGAGAATTATTATGGAAGATTTGGAAGTAGGTTATAGGCAAGCCGCTAATGGGCAAGAGATAGTCTTTTCATCTAAAACTACTTCATTTAAAGAATGGTCCAGTAAACTGTATAACTGTGGTCAGTCAATTGATTTTAGTAAAGAGTACGTGTATTGGAATGCCATTAAATCAACACAAGTTACTCAACTTCCAACAGATTTTATGATTAATGAAAATAAAATCAGAGATAGTGTAATCCAAACTCTACAACTTACAAAAGATGAAACAGATAAACTCTTGAAAGATATTCATTCTTCCTATAATACAGAGATTAATGATATACTTTTATCAGCTTTGAGTTTATCCATTAAGGAATGGACTGGTAGTGAAAAGGTGTTGCTTAATTTAGAAGGCCATGGACGAGAAAATATTCTTCCCGAAGTTGATGTCTCAAGGACTGTAGGTTGGTTTACAACTGTTTACCCTGTTGTCTTGGACATCCAAGGCTCCTTCGACCTGAGTTATGTTATTCGGCATATAAAAGAGACTTTAAGACATATACCCAGAAAGGGAATAGGGTATGGAGTTTTAAAATATCTAGGCCATCGGGAACTGAAACGATTGAAGCCTGAAATAAGCTTTAACTATTTGGGTGAGTTTAGTTATAACCAGCTAAGCAGTAACTTTCAGGTAGTTAATGAATTAAGCGGATTATCTGTTCATCCAGAGCAAGAAAGGGAGTATTTATTGGATATTAATGGGGTAGTAAGTGACGGTCAATTAAGTATCTCATTTGAGTATAACCAAAAACAATACAAAGAAGAAACGATTTCAAGATTAGTAGCTAATTTCAAGGAAAACCTTGTTAAAATTATCGAACACTGCATGAATGTTGATACTATTACCTGTACTCCGACAGATTTGGGAGATAACGAACTTTCTCTGGAGGATTTGGATGAAATAACTAGTTTGCTCGAAGGTATAGAATTATAAAATCTTTGAGCAAGCAAACGATTAGGAGGGAATAGGGTAAAATGGGAAAAGGAGCAGAAATAGAAAAGATATATTCTCTATCTCCAATGCAGGAAGGTATGCTATATTATTACTTGGTTGATCAAGATTCTGACTTATATTTTGAACAAACAATCTTGGCATTGGACGAGAGTCTGGATTTGGAAATTCTTCAAGAGAGTTTTAACAAATTGATAGAAAGACATGAAGTTTTTAGAACAATTTTTGTCTTTCAAAATATACCAACTCCCAAACAAGTTGTTTTAAAGCAAAGAAGAGGTCATGTTATATTTGAAGATATATCTTATCTGACAGGTAAAGAGCAAAAAGCTTATCTAGACGATTTTAAAAGAAAGGACAAGTCGAAAACTTTCGACTTGTCCAAAGATGTCTTACTTAGGATAACTTTATTAAAGATAGGTGCTAGTCGTTGTAAGTTGGTTTGGAGTCATCATCATATTATTATGGATGGATGGTGTACAGGTATTGTAATTCAAGAATTATTTCAAATATATGCGAGTTTAAAGCAAGGAAAGTCAAAAAATTTACCTTCAGTACAGCCATTTAGTTCATATATCAATTGGTTAAAACAACAAAGTGAAGAGATGGCTTGCAATTATTGGCAAGAAAGGCTCTCTGATTATGAAAATACGGCTGTTTTCCCTACTGATCCGAAGAAGGGGAACGAGTTTATACGTCAGGAATATGATTTTGTTGTTGAGAGAGGTTTGGTTGAAAAATTAGATGCTATTACGAAAGAACATCAGATTACAATGAACACCATTTTCCAAACAGTCTGGGGGATCATGTTACAAAGGTATAACAATACGGATGATGTGATTTTTGGATCGGTTGTATCTGGAAGAAACATTGACCTTCCGGGGATTGTGACAATGGTAGGTTTGTTCATTAATACTATTCCAGTTCGAATCAAAACAAAAAAAAATGATACTTTTATTACCTTATTAAAAAGAACACAGAATGATTTTGTTCAGTCTAATAAATATAGCTATATCTCTTTAGCAAAGATTCAGGCTGAAAGTGAATTGAAGAATAACTTAATAAACCATATTGTGGCTTTTGAAAATTACCCTTTAGATAGCATGAAAATTCCAGTTCAAATTAATTTGGATGAATGTGAAATTTTTGAGCAAATCAATTATGACTTGGGAGTAACAGTTGTACCTGGAGATGAATTGCTGGTAAGGTTAACCTATAATCAGCGGATTTATGAGACAGATTTAATTAAAAATCTTGGAGTACATTTTAAAAATATCATGAGTCAAGTGGTTGAGGATGTAGATGTCAAGTTATCAAAGATTAAAGTATTGACAGATGCAGAAAGTGATGAGGTGCTCTATCGCTTTAACGAAACTAAAGGCTCTTATCCTGCAGATCAGACCATTCACAAGCTTTTTGAGGAACAGGTTGAGAAAACCTCGGAAAATATAGCAGTTACCTATGAAGAGCGCCAGATTAGTTATCGAGTTTTGAATGAAAGGGCGAATCAGTTGGCCCGGACGCTTAAGACAAATGGAGTAAACCCTAATTCTATAATTGGTATTATGGCAGATCGGTCTATCGAATTGGTCATAGGAATTCTGGCTATCTTAAAAGCAGGAGGTGCCTATTTACCCATAGATGTTGAGTATCCGGCAGACAGGATCGATTACATACTAAAAGACAGTAACACTGAGATTTTGTTAACGAACAAAGATATAGCTAGTAATCTGGCTTTTACTGGAACTGTTTTTGATCTACAAGATGAAAGCCTGTACCAGGGTGATACTTCAAACTTAGAGAAAAGCGCTAGCTATTCTGATTTAGTATACATCATTTACACTTCTGGAACCACTGGTAAGCCTAAGGGGGTAATGGTAGAGCATCGCGGACTTGTAAATTATATTTGGTGGGCTGCCCAGGTGTACACCAAAGGTGAAAGAGCCAATTTTCCGTTATACACTTCTATTTCCTTTGATTTAACCGTGACATCTATCTTTACGCCAATGATTACTGGTAATACCATAGTAGTTTATGAAGCGAAACAGAATCAATTCTTGATCCAACAAGTAATAAGGGACAATAAAGTTGATGTTGTCAAATTAACTCCATCACATTTTAAGTTATTAAGATATGAAAATCTGAAAGATTCCCATGTAAAACGATTTATTCTGGGTGGAGAAAACTTGGAAACAAATCTAGCAAAAGATATTTATGATAATTTTGCAGGCAAAATTGAAATACTTAATGAATATGGTCCAACGGAGACAGTAGTGGGATGTATGATCTATAAGTATGATCCAATGATAAATACTGGTAAATCTGTTCCTCTTGGAGTCCCAGGTGCTAATGTTCAAATTTATTTATTAGATAAAAATCTGCATCCCGTACCAACGGGTGTTTGCGGAGAGTTGTACATTGGTGGTGAAGGGGTAGCTAGAGGATATCTGAATAAACCAGAACTCACTAAAGAAAAATTTGTGGAAAATCCCTTCCACTTCGGAGAAAGACTATATAGAACTGGTGACCTAGCGAAAAGATTACCAGATGGAAATATCGAATTTGTTGGAAGAATAGATAAACAGGTCAAAATCAGGGGTTTTAGAATCGAGTTAAAGGAGATTAACAATAAATTAGTTGAACATCCAGATATTAAAGAGGCGGTTGTGATTAGCAGGAAAGATGAGGATGGTGTGAGTTATATATGTGCTTATATAATTACAGAACATAGCCCTGTTGTCGCAGAATTAAGAACATTTTTAGCTACAGATTTACCTGATTATATGATCCCGGCTTACTTTGTTCAGTTAGAAGAGATGCCTCTAAACCGAAATGGGAAGATTGACGAAAAAGAGTTACCTGAACCTCATGGCGAGATTAATACCGGTATTGAATATGTTGCTCCACGAAATAACATTGAAGAAAAGTTGGTAGGAGTGTGGCAACAGGTTCTCAAAGTTGAGAAGGTAGGTATTAATGATGACTTTTTTGCCTTGGGTGGAGATTCAATTAAAGGAATTCAAATTTCGTCCAGGCTACAAAAGTATAATTTACGGTTTGATTTAAAAAATCTGATGGATTATCCAACGATTGCGGTTTTAAGTTATCATGTCCAAACTGTAAAAAATATCGCAGAGCAGGGTATAGTACAAGGACCTGTAATGTTAACTCCCATTCAGAAACGATTCATAGAAGAAGACGTTTCTCTAATAAATCATTTCAATCAGTCAATGATGCTATTCAACAAGGACGGCTTCGATGAACAACTTGTGAAAAGAACCTTTGAAAAATTAATTGAACACCACGATGCTTTGAGAATGGTTTTGATTAAAACAGAAACAGAAATTAGACAAATTAATTCGGGATTGGAGGGAAATCTGCTAGAATTACAGGTCTACGATTTCTCAGATGATGATAAATATAATGAAAAGATCAAAGAAAAATCTCTCCAACTTAATGGTAGTATAAATCTAAATGCAGGCCCACTAGTTAAACTGGGGTTATTTAAGACGGATCATGGAACGTATCTATTAATAATTATTCACCATTTAGTAGTTGACGGAATCTCTTGGAGGATTCTACTAGAAGATTTTGCTGGAGTATATTTACAGTTGGCTGCTAATGAAAATGCAACTCTTCCAGCAAAGACAACTTCATTCAAAGAGTGGTCTGAAAAGTTGAATGACTTTGCCAATTCGGATAAATTTTTGAAGGAAAAGGAGTACTGGAAAAAATTTGATTCGCTAGAAATACCAGTAATTCCAACAGACTATGATAGTAAGGAAAACAAAATTAGTGATACTGAGATGGTATCTTCTCAACTATCTAAAAGTGACTCTGAACATTTATTAAAAAATGTTAATAAAGTCTATAGTACTGAAATTAATGATATTTTATTAGCTTCTTTGGCTTTAACAGTATCTGAATGGGGTAAGGTAGAACACGTTTTAATTAATTTAGAGAGTCATGGTCGTGAAGAGATTATGCCGGAGATCGATTTAACAAGAACAGTAGGTTGGTTTACTTCAGTATATCCGGTAATTTTCAAAATTGAAAAAGATGCTGATATTGCAGCAGCGATAAAAAATACTAAAGAGAAGTTACGAAGTGTGCAAAATAAGGGTATTGGCTATGGAATACTAAGGTACCTAACAGCACCAGAAAAGAATCAAGATTTAAAATTTAGACTGGAACCAGAAATATGTTTTAATTATTTGGGCCAATTTGATAAGGATGAGGATGCTGGCTTATACCAGTTGGTCGATATGTTTAGCGATGGTGAGGTACATCCAGAATTTAAAAGACCTCATATACTAAACATCACAGGAATTATGGTTGATGGCATATTGGAAATTGTAATTGATTATAGTAAAAAACAATATGATCGAAATACAATCATAGAATTTGCAGAAAAATACAAAGCCAATCTAATAGGGAGTATAAATCACTGCATTAATAAGGATGAAACTGAAATGACATTAAGTGATTATACGGAGAAAAATCTTACTGAAGTGGATGTTGACCAATTCTTTGATGAATTGGAGGATGCATTTAGCTAATTAATGTAGCAGATTTATTCTAATTAGAAATGAGGGATATCATGATAAAAAAGAGTGATATACAAAATATTTATTCTTTATCCCCTATGCAAGAAGGGATGTTATATCACTATGTTAAAGATGGTGAATCTGGTCTTTATTTTGAACAATTAATTTTAACAGTGAGAGGAGAGATTGATTTAGAGATCTTTGAGAAAAGTTTTAACAAAGTAATTGAAAAATATGACGTGCTCAGGACAATTTTCACCTTTAAAAAAGTTACTAGACCTTTACAAGGGGTTCTAAAAAAGAGAGAAGCAGAAGTTTACTTTAGAGATATTTCACAGATGGAGGACAAAGTAGATTTTGTTCATCAATTTGTTGAAGAAGAGCGGGAGAAGGGGTTTAATCTCACGCGAGACCTACTGGTCAGGGTTTCAATTTTAAAGCTGGATTCTGATTATTATAAAATCACTTGGAGTTTCCATCATATTATTCTAGATGGATGGTGTCTAGGAATTATCATTAGTGACCTTGTAAATTTCTACACCTCCATTAAACAAGGAGAACCACTCGTCGTATATCTAGTACAACCCTATAGTGATTATATTGCCTGGTTGTCCCAACAGGATAAAGGAAAATTGCTAGACTACTGGGCTACATATCTAGCTGATTATGAAAATTCAGCTATTATTCCTGGTAGTAAGATTGTAAGTAAAAAACAATATCTGCAAAAGAGACACGAATTTACAATACCGGCAGAGACCACAGCCAAGATCATTAATATTGCTCATACTAACAAAATAACGACCAGTGCGGTTATCCATACGATTTGGGGTGTACTGCTGCAGAAATATAATAATACAGAAGATATAGTCTTTGGATCGGTTGTATCTGGTAGGAGTGCTGAAGTGCTTGGGATTGAAACAATGGTTGGGTTATTTATTAACACCATACCTGTAAGGGTGCAGAATGCAGGTCATCTCTCTTTCACCGAAATGGCAAAGGAAACTTTTGATAAGATGATTGTTTCTGAGAAATATGGCTATGTTTCTTTAGCTGAAGTTCAATCTAAAAGTATATTGAATCAAAGTTTAATAAATCATATTGTTGTTTTTGAAAACTATCCGATGGAGGATTTCTTAGGTCAGTTAGATAAAAAAGAAGAAGTTGGATTTATTATTGAAGACTTCGAAACTATAGAACAAACAAACTATGATCTGGTTGTTATTGTGGTTCCTGGCGATAAACTTGAAATTGAATTGAAATACAACTCTATGATCTACGATGAAGAGATCATTAAACGAATCGAGAAACATTTATTAAATATTGTCGAGCAAATAACCCAGAAGCCAGATATGATAATTGAAGGAATTAATATCTTAGATAAAACTGAGGAAAATGATCTTCTTTACAATTTTAATGACACGAAAGAACTTTACCCAGATCATAAGACGATTCAACAACTATTTGAAGAACAGGTAGAAGATTCTCCCCATCTGATTGCCCTGGTAGAAGATAACGTAGAAATAACGTATGATGAATTAAACAAAAAAGCGAATCAACTTGCTAGAGTACTTAGAACCAAGGGAGTTATAAAGGATGATATAGTTGGGATTATGATGGAGAGGTCTGTAGAATTGATCATAGGAATTATGGGTGTTTTAAAGGCTGGAAGGGCTTATTTACCTATTGATCTGGATTATCCTGCGGATAGAGTAAACTTCTTGCTCGAAGATAGCAATGCCAAGGTTTTATTAAGTAAAAGTGCTATCACCAGTGAGATCGGCTATATAGGAACAGTGATAGATCTAACAGACGCTGCTTTGTATCAAGGGGAAGATAAGAATCTATCAATTGTAAATACTCCTAATGATTTAGCTTATGTGATATATACTTCTGGCACCACAGGAAGGCCAAAAGGGGTCATGATCGAACATCGAAGCGCAGTGAATTATATCAACTGGGCAGCTAAAATGTATCTGAAAGGTGAAAAATTAGACTTTCCTTTATACACTTCTATATCTTTTGATTTAACTATAACGTCCATCTTTATCCCGTTAGTAACAGGAAATGCAGTGATCATCTATACAGGTAAAAGAAGTGAGATTTTGCTTGAGAAGATTGTGAACGAAGATAAAGTTGGCATTATTAAGTTAACTCCAACCCATTGTAAATTAATTCGTCATATCAAAAAAGAACCAAACAATATCAAGAGATTAATTTTAGGAGGAGAGAATTTAGAAACCGAGTTGGCGAAAGATATTTTCAAGAATTTCGGTAAAAAAGTAGAGATTTATAATGAATATGGTCCAACAGAAGCAACAGTGGGGTGTATGACTTATCTTTATGATTATGAAAGAGATAGAGGGAAATCCGTATCCATTGGCAAGCCAATCGATAATGTGCAGATCTATATTCTGAATCATAAATTAGCTCCTGTTGGTTATGAAGTCATTGGAGAGATGTATATATCCGGAGTTGGGATTGCGAGAGGCTACATCAACAAGCCTGAATTGGTAGCAGATCGATTTCTAGATAACCCATTTATTTCTGGTCAGAAAATGTATAAAACTGGAGATATGGCAAAATGGTTACATAATGGTACTATAGAGTATATAGGAAGAGTAGACCAGCAAGTAAAAATTCGAGGCTATAGAATTGAGCTTGAGGAGATCAGCACCAGGCTTCATGAGCATAAGGAAATAAAGGAAGCTGTTGTAATAGCTAAATATTTTTCCCCCGATGAACAAAAACTTGTTGCTTATGTGGTTGCTAACAATGATATGAACCCAAAGAATTTAAGAGAATATTTGAGTAAAGAGTTACCTGAGTATATGATCCCTTCTTACTTTATTCAGTTAGAGAAGATTCCTGTAACGAGTAACGGTAAGTTGGAAAAAGATGCATTGCCAGATGTAAAAAATTATTCAAATAATACTGATTTTGTTTCACCCCGAAATGAAATCGAAGATACTTTGGTAACTGTTTGGCAAGAAATTCTCGGAATCTGCAAGATTAGCATTGATGACAATTTCTTTTTGCTGGGCGGAACATCCATTAATGTCATTCAAATGCCTGCAAGACTCCAGAAATATAATCTCAAGTTTGAAAATATTCAGGTTATTTTTCAATATAATACCATTAGAGAATTAAGTCAACATATTAGAACCGCTCAAACTCAAGATTCTAAAACGAATGTGGGAGACTGGTTTTTGGAAGAAAGGTATTATGAGCAATATGGCAGTGATTCCTATTTACACTTCAATCCTGGAAAAGACAAGAAAATATTTGGTTTTCCTGGTGGATTGGGCTTTGGATTTATTTTTATGGGACTGGCAAATCTTCTTCCAAACTATTCATTTTACAGTTTCAACTTTATAAAAGAAGAAGATAGAGTCAAGCAATATGTTAATCTAATTAATCAAGCTCAGCCAGAAGGCAAATTAATTCTTGTTGGTTATTGTTCTGGTGGAAATATTGCATTTGAGGTAATACATGAATTGGAGAAACATGGGCGACAAGTTTCAGACGTTATTTTATTAGATGCCTTTAATTTACAAGAAAAGACTATTATAACAGAAGCAGAATTTAAAGAATTGGAAGATATATTTATAGAAATAGTCGAGAAGGCTCCGATCAATGTTTCTCATGAAAATATGAATAAAATTGTTAATGATGCTATACAACATTCGGTATTCCATTTTAGTTTAGGAGATATGGGAAGAATAAATGCCAATGTACATTCAATAATTTCTGAAAATCGAGAAGAAAAGCAAAGCGAAAAAGAAGTGTTTGCTGATCTGTTTTCAACGATCACGACAAAAGAATTTTATTCATACCAGGGCTATGGAGTACATGATAGAATGCTATTTCCCGGTGAAGTTCAAAAGAATGCGGATTTAGTAAGAAAAATTTTAGAAAAGATTATGTAGTTTTAAATTTATTACTGGGATGGTGTAAATTAATGATAAAAATATTAAGGAAAAGCCCATATTCTAATTTACACAGAAGCATTTACTTACTATTTGTAGTACAAGTAATTAATTCTCTTGGAACATTTGTTATTCCTTTTTTGACTTTATTTCTCACACAAAGATTGGGTATAGAAGGAAAGTTGGCAGGAATGTATGTAATGATTGCATCTTTAGTATTTGCCCCAGGCTCATTACTAGGAGGTAAGTTGGCCGATCAAATTGGCAGGAAAAATGTATTTATCATCTTTCAGCTTTTAGCAGCATTATGCTTTATAGTCGCTGCTTTTATGCTGACTTCTCCATTAGTTCCCTGGATCTTGATTTTAGCCAACTTATTTACGACTGCAATTTTGCCAGCAATCGATTCAATGGTGGCTGACTTGACAAAACCAGAAGAGAGAAAATCAGCTTTTTCCTTATTATACTTAGGGTATAATGTTGGTGTCGCATTGGGATATTCGATCGCGGGATTTTTATTCGCAAATTATATAAAGTTGCTATTCTTTGGTGAAGCACTAGCAAAAATTGTCGCCGTCCTCGTTGTGATTTTATTTCTAGAAGAGTCATTTAAAAAGAATGAAGTAAAAAATCTTATTATAAATAATATTCACAAAAAAGAGAGTTTTATAAAAATATTTCTGAAAAAGCCAGAGATAATATTTTTTGCTGTTGTAGCAATTTTATATTCCTTCGTCTTTTCCCAACATTCTTTTGGAATCCCACTTCATGTTAATGAGTTATTTCCGAGTGAGGGTGCTAAAGTTTATGGCATTATCATGACATTTAACTCAATAGTTGTTCTGGTATTTACCGTATTAATTACTCAGTTAACCGATAAGTATAAAGCTGTCTTTAATATGGTTATCGCCGGAATATTTTTTGCCATAGGCTTTGGGTTGCTTTATTTTGCGAAAGGTTACCTGGTTCTGATGATTTCAACATTCTTCTGGACTATGGGACGGATCTTAGATCGAACTAACACAGGAGTATTTATAGCAAACAGTGCACCAGAACAATATCGAGGGAGATTTAATGCAGTATTGTTGATTATTTCTGGTGCGGGCTATGCTATAGGCCCTGCTTTTATGGGCGTTGTTATTAACAATTATGGGTTTCAAACTTCATGGAAACTAATCTTTGTACTATCTTTAGTGGGAACCTTTTTTATGTATCTACTATTTTTAAATGATAAGAAAAAAGCTCTCCGTATCTGTAATGAGGGGAAAGTCGTTGGTGTAGAACAGATTAAGTAGTATCTGGTTTTTTATGATTAATATGATACAATTGTAGAAAGAATAAAAACAGAACACGAAAAGGAGATTGAGTTCAATGATAAAATATGGATTTAAAGTAGTTATTATGTTAGTGCTTTTGATGATGGTTGGGACAATTGCAGTACAAGCTTCTGACTCTCTTACTGACAAGTTAGAGTTATCTGACACAGTCTTTCAAAAATACAATGTAGATCTTGAAGAAAAATATCTTCTGGAATCATTGGAGATATTAAATGATTTAAATAAAGCTTTTCCGAATAATGGGCAAGTCGTATGGAGAATGGGTAGAATTCACAATTATTTAGCTATAAATTCTGACGATAAGATCGATGGTTGGAATAAGGCAAAAAGTTATGTTGAACAGTCGCTGGAGTTAGAGGCTAATGAACCCAATGCCCATTTTTGGATGGCTGTGCTTATTGGTCAAATTGGTCAGGAAAAAGGCATATTAACTAGCTTATTTATGTTAAAACCCATGAGAGAACATCTAGAACGCACTATTGAAATTGAACCTTTATTTGACTATGCATATTATTTAATAGCAACTCTGTATATGGATGCTCCTGGTTGGCCATTAAGTTTTGGGGATAAGAAAAAGGCCTTAAGTTATGCAAAGCAGGCAGTAGATGTCACACCTGATAGTTTTGAATTTCAGTGGGGTTTGTATCGTGCTTACAACAACTTAAATAATAAAAAAGAGGCAAAAAAAGTTTTAGAAACAATCGTATCGATGCCACTTAATAATGAATCATTAGCTCCTCAGATAAAAAAAGATGCAGAAGAAGCACTGGCAAAATTTAATTAAGTTTTAGATTTGGTTATCGGTACTAAGGAGGTGGATTTGTGAGTATACTTATAAAATTTGTTCTACAAAACATAAAAGAAAAGAAGATGCGTACCTTTTTGATTTTATTTTCTATATCACTTTCCTCGGCACTACTTTTTGCTTCTCTGGCAATTTCGAGTACAATTGAAAAAGGGCATGAGGCTTTATTAAGGAATTTCTTTGGTTCTGCTGAGATCGAAATTTACGCAGATAAAGATTCCCCATCAACCTTTTTTTATACTAATCAGGCCGTTAGCGTAGAAGATCAATTTACATATTTGATTGGTGTTGTTGAAGGTGAGGCGATGTATAGATATTCTTTGAGTGAAAATATTTTTATAAAGCTTAACGGTTATGATCTAGGCGATTTAGAAAAGTTTAACCCATTAATACTTCAGGAAACCTATAATTTGTATCCTTTCAAAGGTGAAAAGATCATTTTAGGTCGGGAAGATGCTAAACGATACAACCTTTTAGTAGGAGACCGGATTAACTTGCAAATAAATGGGCAAACATATCGTTTTACGGTCGCTGCAATTGCAGCATCTCATGGACTTTTTTACCCAACAGGTCAGGGTGGGATTGCTGGGATTGTTCCCAAAGATAAACTCGCAGCTATCTATGATGTAAAAGCGAGAGTTTCCAAAATTTTTGCTCAAACTAAAGCGGAAACAACAGTATCGGCTGCGATTAATCTATTAGCAGATAAATATCGTAGATATGTAATAGAGGAGACGATAACTAGAGAAGAAATTCTTGAGCGTACAAGAATGATTACCACTCCTTTTATGCTCATGCTGATCCTGGTTGTTTTCATTAGTTCTTTTATTATATATACTGCATTTAAAGTAATCTCTTTAGAGCGGTTACCTGTAATCGGTACTTTTCGTAGTGTCGGTGCGACAATCAAGATGACCAATATGTTAATGCTCATTGAAAGTATGGTCTATGGTGTAGTTGGTGGGTTATTAGGTTGGGTCCTGGGTCTGGGAATCTTGCTTTCTATGGCAATGATTATTGACACCGGTTCTAGTTCAATCACCTTTAATTTCGTACAGTTGTTGATGTCCTTTGGTTTGGCATTACTTTTATCATTAATTAGTTCGCTAATACCAATAATTAAAATTTCAAAGATTCCAATTAGAAACATTGTGTTAAATAGTATCGAAAATAAGGCAGAAAATAAAAGACTCAAAGGAATTCTAGGAATCACTTTATTAGCTGTATTTTATTCCATTCCCTGGTTTGTTCATGAGTCACAAGCGGTACTTATTAACACCTTATGTCTAGTTGGTATGGCGATCGCTATTATTATGTTAGTGCCAGTCTTGACCAATTTCATTTCTGTAAGAACGGAAAAATTTATTGGTTTTCTTTTTGGTAATGAAGGTTTCATTGCTTTAAAAAACCTGCATAATAACAAAAACATTTCTAACAATATTGCCCTAATGATTATGGGAATTGCGGGTATTCTCACTATCAATATAATTAGTTCAAGTATTGGTATGGGGATTTTAAATTTCTATAATAATGCTCAATATAATATAGAAATGACTCATCCAGAATTAAATAGAGAAATAGAAGGCAGATTACGAGCTATTCGTGGTGTTCAAAGTACCGAAGGAGTTTATATTGTAAATAATGTTAAAATACTAGAAAAAAAGAACAATATAGGAGTGGTTTACGGAGTTGATGGTAACAACTTCTTTGATTATTGGAGTTTGCCTTTAATCGGATCTAGAAGTGAGATGTTAGATAAGCTCAATGCTGGTAGAGCCATCTTGGTGACCCCTCGATTAAAAGAGAAGTTTTCTTTAGCTGTAGGTGATCAACTTACTTTAGAGATGGTAAATGGCAATAAGGTTTATGAGGTAGCAGGCTTTGTTGATGCCTATTTTGATAATGGCAATGTCGGTTTTGTTTCAGAACGATTTTTTAAAAGAGATATGGGCTTGCAGTATTTCTCAAAACTCTACATCAAGACCAACAAAAATTTTGACAAAGTAAATACTGAGATTAAGGAAAAATTTAACCGGGAAAATATTTGGTCGGAGACGGTTGCTTTCCTAGAAGACACAACGATTAGAACCAATGGACAGCTATTTACACTTTTGAAAGGTTTCTCTGTAATTGCTATGCTTATTGGATTTATTGGTATTTTTAATAACTATTTAGTAAGTTTAATGAGCCGGCGAAGGTCCATAGCAGTTTTACGTTCAGTAGGTATGAGTAAAAAACAGGTTCTTAAAATGCTTTTCTTGGAAACAACGATAAGTGGGTTAATTGGAGGAACTATTGGTATTATTGGAGGATGGTTATTTATTTCCATTACGGTTTTTGTATTGAAAGCTATTAATCTTTATTTACCAATATATTATTCTCTTAGCTTGTTTATAATTGCTTTTCTCAGTGGAGTAGTGATTTCTGTTAGTGCCTCATTCATTCCCGCACTTAAATTTTCTAAATTAAATATTGTTGAAGCGATAAAATATGAATAGGGGTGAAAAGGATGAGAAATATAATCGAAGTGACTAATGTTTATAAAAATTTTAAAATGGATGAATTGGAAGTAGAGATTTTAAAAGATATAAATATGTATATCAAAGAAGGCGAATTTGTTTCTATTATGGGGCCTTCCGGTTCTGGAAAGAGTACGTTATTGTATTTGCTAGGGGGTCTAGACAAACCTACTTCAGGAAGTATCAAAGTCAATGGGAATGAATTAGCCGTTATGTCTGATCAGGAAGAAAGTATTATGCGGCGACGAACTGTAGGTTTTATATTTCAGTTTTATAATTTAATTCCTAACCTTAATGTAGAACAAAATATTCTCTTGCCAATTTTGTTGGATGGGAAGAAGGCGAAAAATTATCAAAAAGAATTAGATAATATTTTACAAGTGGTTGGGCTGACAGATCGAAGGAAACATACGCCCCGTGAATTATCAGGTGGGCAACAACAAAGGGTTGCAATCGCTAGAGCTTTAATTGCTAAGCCAGAAGTAATTTTGGCTGACGAACCAATTGGAAATTTGGACAGTAAGACAGGAACTGAAATCATGGAATTATTCTACAAAATAAATAAAGAACGGGGTAACACAATTGTACAAGTTACTCATTCTGCTGAATCTTCAAAATATGGTACACGTGTAATTAACCTAAAAGATGGGAGGATTTATGACTGATGAAACATACAATTAAAATGATTAGTTTAGTTATTGTTAGCTTAGCAATTGTCTTTATTTCTGGGTGTTCTAATAATAAGCCTACTCCTACGGTTGGAACATTTACTGAGATTAAAGATGAGGTTAAAGTAGTAGAAGCATTTGGTACAGTAGTTGTAAAAGATATAAAGAATCTTAATATAGATTTCCCAGCCTTTGTTACTGAGGTTTATGTTGATGAAGGACAAAAAGTAAAAAAGGGCGATATCTTAATCTCATTGGATATGAGTGAAGTAACTGGTATGTTAGAAGAAAAAAGGCTAGCTTTAGAAGTTGCTAAAAAAGAATTGCAATCAATTTTAGTTAATTTTGATTTAGACAAATTACAAAATACGTTATCTCAGAAAAAAAATACTATACTAAAAGAAAAGAAAGAATTAAAGAGGTTAGAGGACGAGTTACAGAATTTTAATTCTCCTACTTTACAAAAGTTATTATATGACATTAAGGTAAGCACAGAGATTTATGAGAGAGAAAAGGCTGAATTAGAAGTTAGACGAAATTTATTAAAAGAACAGGCTATTAGTCAACAAGCCTTTGATGAATTTAAAAAAATTACAGAGCAGAAAAAGCATGAAGTAAAAAGTCTCGAATTAAGTCTCGCAGAAAATAAATATCAGAGACAACTGGAGGTTGACAATTTAAAATTCTCTATCTCTACAAGGGAAAAATCAATTTCCAATCTAGAAATTGAAATTAAGAAATTTACTTATAATCAAGAACAATCTTATTTCGCTCAAAATGCAAAGGTCGAACAGTTAGAGAATGAAGTTAGACAATTGGAAAGTAAACTTAGTAAAAATTTTATTCAAGACAACAATATTGTAGCAAATGTGGCGGAAGGAATTGTTTATAACATTGGGTATGTATCAGGTGAACCTGTTGTTTCTCAGAAGTCATTACTTAGTTTAAAGGATTTACATTTGGTTTTGGTAAAAGCTGATGTTCCTGAAGAATTTATAAAAGATATAGCTGAATCTGTAGAAGCGGTGATTATTCCATTAGCTGATACAAGTAGAAAGTACCATGGACAAGTGATCAGCATCTCTCGTATGGCAATTAGGAAGGGTGGAGAGACTGTTGTACCTATAGAGATTTCGATCAATGATCTTGATGAATTCTTGTTAGAAAATTTCAATGTTGACATTGAAATTACCAAAAAATAGGCAATAAAACAACGGAAAGGATTGATCAAATGATTGGAAAAATAAAACTATCCTGCATTATTGTAATAGCTTGTATATTACTTGGAACAATGTCAGGACTGGCAGTGGAAGAATTAAAGTTAACATTGAATGATACCATTGAGTTGGCTGAGCAAAAAAGCCCTGAATTGATGGTAATCAGTCTCAGTTTAGAAAATGCGAAACTTGATTATCAAGAAAGAAAATTAACTAATTTGACAAGTGAATCCAGATTAGAAAGATTATCAAACGAATTAGCCCTAGCTCAAGCAGAAAAGAGTTCTCGGCAGAATAAAAATAAGTATATCATTGAACTAACAAGAACATATTTGAATTTAGTTCAAAGTGAAGCCGAACTAGTATTTAGAGAAAAAGAAGTAGATTTTGCAAAGATGAAGTTGGAAAATATAAAAGTTAAGTACGAATCTGGACATGTGGAAAATATTCAGTTTTTACAACAGACAATTGAATATAATACTTCGTTAGGCACTCTGAAGAGTTTAATTGGTAGAATTGATCAACAGTCTTTGGAATTGGTTAATAAAATAGGACTTGAACGTGGAGTAAAAATCCAAGTAAGTAGTATTGATTTCTCAGCTTATAAAATTACTCTAGAAGAAGTGATTGAAAAAACCCTTAATAATAATCATATTCTAGATTTGAAAGAGCAGCAGATTACATTATTTGAAGAGCAGTTAAGATTAGCTGAAATTTCTAATAAGTCAAAAATAGATGTAAAAAAACTGGCAAACAATTTGGCTATATTAAAGTTAGAATATGAGTTAGAAAAAGCCGCTTTAATTAATGATACTCAAAAACAATATTACAATTTTGTTCAAAGTTTTGACCAATTACAATTAAGCAAAGAGTTAGTTCACATAACAGAAGAGCATTATCGTATAACTCAGGAGCAGGTTATGGCAGGTCTGTTAACCAATACTGACCTTTCCCAGGTTAATTTGAATTTAGAGAAATATATATATGATTATCAAATTGCTTTAAATAATTATGAATTAAGCATCTTAAAACTTCAGCAAGTAATGGGGTTTGCGTTAGGGGTGAGTAGTTTATGAAAAGTAAAAGGGGATTAATGTTAGTTATAACATGTATATTAGTAGTATTACTTAATGTAAATCTTTATGCATCTAGTTTTACACTAGAAGAGGCTATTAATTGGGGCAAGGCTCATAATTTTGAATTAGTAAATTTGAATAATAAAATTCAAGTTATTAATAAAGAAATGGAGCTATTAAAAGCAAATACTGACTTTTTGTTGGATTTTGGTTTAGAGCTTACGCGACAGGAGTTTACTGTCGAGACTTTAGGGAATGAAACAAAGGAAGAAATGGATTACCTTCAAATAGGTTTGTCCGGAAGTAAAGTTTTTAATCTATTGGGAGGTACCAGTATAAAATATGAATTATTGGTAAATGAAAGGGATCCTTTTGAATTCGAAGACATAAAGGATAAGACCCAACTCAAAGTTGAGCTAAGTCAGGTTTTATATCCAATAGTTCCCATTGAGCCTGTTAGAGAAATTAAGAAGTTAAAGAATGACCTGGAAAAAGCAAAATTAGAATATGAATATCAGGTTGGAAGTAAAGAGATTGACTGGCTGTCCAAATATTTAGAACTTAATTATGTCAAAGAAAAGTTGAAAATTATGGATGAAAATTATACTTTGGCTGAAAAGCTTTACACACAATCTCAATTACAGTTAGAAGTAGGTGAAGGAGGAAAAAGTCAGGCCCTAATGGCAGAAGTAGAGTTAAAACAGGCACAACTTCAACTTCAACAAGGCTTGGACACCTTTGATTCGTTGAAGGAATCCTGGTATAAAGATTTAAATTTCTTGAGTGGACAAGATGTAGCCTTATGCGAAGAAGATGAGACTATAGAGAGTTTAAGAATAAAAAGCAATTCAGTATATGAAGAGGTTATTAAAGGTGATGTAAACCTTTTATTGGCTGACAATACCTTATTAAAGATCAATCTGCTAAATACCGTCTTAACTGAAGAACAGAGAAATTGGCAAAAAAGTGAAGAGAAAATCCAGATTGAATCATTTGGAAACTATGAAACTTTAGATGAAGATTGGATTATAGGTTTGAATTTAAAATATAACATATTAGATGGTGGAGCAAAAAAAGTTTCTGTTCAGGAATATGATCTTCAACTTGATCTTTTAGAGTTAGAGAAGAGTATGACTTTGGATAATTTGAAATACGACTTAAATGAATTAATTAAGCAGATTGAGGCTCAACTACTGAATGTAAAAATAAAAGAACTAGATGTTAATAGAGCCGATCTGGAAAATGCTACGTGGAATGAGCAATTTCAATTTGGTTTATTTACAGAAAATGATTATCAAAAGAAGTTGCTAGAAACCAAAGAGAAAGAACTTGATTTGCAAAATGAGTTGAATAAGTTAATGATTATACAAGCACGATTCTTACATTTTTTGACGGGAGAAAGTCTATTTTAATAGAAAGATGATATGTAGTGATATAGTAGTGAAAATTAATTCTCTACTATATCACTAATTTAATTATTAAAAAGAGGGGGGATTAGGAGTGCACTATTTAACGATTGTTGAAGTTTTCCAGTCTAAAAAGGGTGTTGTTGATAAAGGGATAACATTAATAAGTGGAGAGAATGACGAAAAATTTGTATCCTATGATGAAATCTATACGAATGCCCTGATTGCTCTGGCTAATTTAAAGGGTAAAGGGGTTAAGCCGGGTGACAAAGTAATATTTCAAATTGAGAACAATGAATCTTTTATATATTTCTTTTGGGGCTGTATAATCGGAGGAATTGTTCCTGTACCAATTAATAACGGAAATACTGATGAGCTAAAAATAAAATTTGTTAAAATATGGTCCACCCTGGATAATCCATTTCTCGTATGCAGTGCTACCCAATTGTCTAACTTAGAAACTTACGCTAAAGAGAAAGAGTTCCTATTCAATCTGAGTGAAAAATCATTGACATTAGAAGAGGTACAGAGTTTAGAACCAGTGGAGTCTGTGTACAATGCCTGCCCAGAAGATATAGCTTTTATTCAATTTTCTTCTGGTTCTACGGGAAACCCCAAAGGGGTTGTCTTGACTCATAAAAATATAATCACTAATATAGATGCGATGATCACCGATTCTAAAATCCAGGATGATGATATTACTTTTAGCTGGATGCCCTTGATTCACGACATGGGTATCATCGGTTTCCATTTAACACCTGTAGTTAAAAACCTTAATCATTGTTTGATGTCAGTATCTTTATTCATTAAGCGACCAGTTTTATGGCTAACAAAAGTTCAAAAACATAAAGCTACTTTTCTGTCATCACCTAACTTCGGGTATAAGCATTTTTTACACTTCTTTAAACCTGAAAAATTTCCTCATTTGGATTTGTCCTCAGTCAGGTTAATTTTTAATGGAGCAGAACCAATCTCCACTGATATTTGTGATCAATTTTTAGGACAGATGGCAGAATATAACTTAAAAACAAATTCTATGTTTGCGGTTTATGGAATGGCTGAAGCCGGTTTGGCAGTAACTTTTTCACCAGTAAGTGAAGAGTATGTTAAAGTAAAGTTAGATCGACGTTCTTTAGGAGTGGGGGACCGAATCAAAGAATATAATCATGACATTGATCAGGAGAATAAATTTAACTTTGTAGAATTTGTTGACCTTGGCTATCCAGTTAAAAATTGTTATGTAAAAATTTGCAATGATGCTGGAGAAGAACTTGAGGAAGAACTTATCGGGAATATTTTTATTAAAGGTGACAATGTTACCAGTGGTTACTATAATAATCAGGAAGCAACAGAAAATTTGATCAAGGATGGTTGGTTAAATACAGGTGACGTAGGATTTTTAAGAAATGGACGTCTAGTAATAACTGGCCGGGCAAAAGATATCATTTTTGTTAATGGACACAATGTTTATCCACATGATATTGAAAGGGTTGCACAGGAACTGCCAGAGGTGGATGCCCTGAGAGATATTGCAGTATGTGGAGTTAATATACCAGGTTCAGGCGAAGATAAAATTTGCTGCTTTCTACGATATAAAAAAGGATTAACTAAATTTATCAAATTAGAAGATAAAGTCAAAAGATATATCCGGTTCAAGATGGGTCTGGAAATATCATATGTTATTCCGATATCTAAAATACCAAAAACTACAAGTGGAAAAGTGCAAAGATATAAATTAAAGGAGATGTTTGAGGTCGGGGAGTTTGATTCTTTAGTGCAAGAACTTAGTATTATAGCTAAGGAAGAAATGGTGAAACGAGTGATAGAAGAGCCTAGAAATTTAGTTGAACAAAGTTTAGTATATATATGTAAAAAGATAATGAAGCTAGATCAGGTAGGAATTAATGAAAATTTTATTGAATTAGGCGGAAATTCTCTATTATTAACTGAAGTTTATAATGAAGTAGAGAAAATATACCCAGGAAAAGTACAAATTTCTGATTTGTACACTTATCCAACAATAGCTAAAATGGTGGAATATATTTCAAAAGGTGAAGATATTACTCTTGCGACGGTTTCTTTATCTCCAAGCTATTTTGCAAACAATAGTACTAGTGAAAACGGATATTTACAATACTCTTTAGATGAGACTGCCACCGATCAGCTAAAAAAACTTTCATTAATTGAAGGAGTAAGTTGGTTTGATATTCTTTTATCCTTGTATATTTATCTATTGACCGAAGTTAATCAAAATAAGTTAATTACAGTTCAAAGTTCTACTGGGGTAAGAAACCAAATTAAATCTCTATCAGTTGATCTGACTTTGATAAATGATTTTTCCAGTGTATTTACCCTAACCAAAGAGACACTTGATAACTCTGAGGCGGGGATTACTTATTCTATTACTGAGTTGAATAGGTTAAAAGTGAGTAAAGAAAAATATGTAGTTAACCCACTATTTTATAACAAATACTTCATAAAAGCTAAAGTAAACCTGTTAAATATATATGATTTTATTATTGAAGTATCTGAAGTGGCTCAAGCCATAAATATTATTTTTGAGTATAGCTCCAGACTTGACAAAGAAAAAATGAGAAATTTCTTTGCTCAATATGTTAAATTTATCGCATTATTACTAGACCAGGTTTCGTATCAAGAAGTAGCAGCGGTAAAAAGAGATTAAGAACGGCTATGCATGAAAGAGGATGGAATGAGGTAGAGTTTTAAGAGTTATCTCTCGATTATTCCGATGTTTATCGCTGGTATGAGTATTGAAAGTATGGATCAGGAAGTCAGGGATTTGTGAATAAGTCTGGTTGCAAATGGGGCAGATTTTACGGGTAATATAAATCGTGTATGTCGCAGTACCAGTGATTACATTTCGTTGATAAAAGCCATGACGATGTAGCTTGCCGAAAACAGGGGGGTGGCAAGTTTTTAATAGAAAAATGTAGATGTATCAAGGGTTTAGGGGTTAAAATCCTTTAAAACTTTTGACAATACCGATAAGTAACGGGAGGTTGAGAATATGAAAAATTATAAACTTTCTTCGATTTTGATAGTATTGAGCTTACTAATTTTTTCATGTAATGTGTTAGCTGAAGAAATGATTAAGGAGATTGAGGTAGTTGGAGTAACTCGTACTAATCAAAAGATACTCCTAAATTATCTTCTGTTTAAAGCAGGTGATATCTGGTATGATTCATACATTGAATCAGCTCAGAAAAGCCTCTTAGATTTAGGGATTTTTAATCCGATGACCTTAAAGATTTTTTCTGAGGTTAATGAAGAAGATCAAATTAAGGTAATAATTAAAGTTGATGATCCAGAACTTTTTTATATAGATATCCCAACATTTATCGGTGAAAAATTAGTAAATGCTCTTTATGGACAGATTGGTCAAAAAGTTTATAACCCTTTAGGAAATGGTATGAATTTTAATGCTAGTTTTTCGTGGGGCTTAATAATTACTACAATTTAGGCATTACTGGACCGATTATGAACGGGTGGAATTATACACTTAACTACTATAATTTCGATGTAGAATTTGAATTTATTGATCAACAGGAATTTCATGCTAGTGGTCATCACTTGGTTTTTGATAGTAAAAGATATTTAACAAATGATTGGAGACAAATTATAGGCATAGAATTTTATTCAGCAGATACCATCATTAACGATGAATCGTTATCTCAAAATTATCTAATCTTTAATACTAAAGCAGAATTGACTAAAGATGTTAATCTAAATCTATATGGAACGTATTTGCTTAATTTAGATGGAGATTCTTCAAGTTGGAAATTAGCCTTTGATTGTACACATGAGCAACCATTATCTTCTAGTAATAAATTTATCATTTCTGCTAAAGCTGGGGTATCTAGTAAAGACACACCACTCAATTTACAATTTAATGGGGGAGGTTTTAATTTATTACCATTGCGTGGTTCAGCGTCAAATCTTAGAGGTTTTAATTATGGTATAATTAATTTAGAGTTTCATCAACTACTTACAGCAGGATTTTGGGGGATAGCTTTTTCTGACTTTGGCCAGTTTTGGGATGATCAATCATTAGCGGATATTGATTGGGAAAAAAATCTTGGGGTTGGAGTCGCTTATGATCCTTCTTTAGGATTTGTTATACGTCTTGATTTTGCAAAGTCGTTAAAAGATGATAACTTTGGTTGGAATATAGGTATAGGGCATAGTTTTTAAATTTAAGAAAATGCTAATCAGAGGAAAAGGAGGCATGGGATGCCTCCTTTGATTTTCTAGATATAGTGTGATTGAAGGTAAGAGAAATTATTCACTTGGAGAGGGGAGTTATGGAATAGTAGAGTTGTGTTCCTTGAAAAGTTAGTAGAAAATTATAGAGATCCCTTACTTTTGTAAGGTTATAAAGGGATCTTTTTTCATTTACTTTTAGATATGCCTTCTTTATGATATAATAAACTGGTAAGAAAAAACTATGGAGGTAGCAAGATGACCAAGAATTTTAATATTACTGGTGTGTGTGTGTCCGAAAAGCATTACATGGTGGATATTTCTAAAAAGATAGCGAAAGCTCTCCAACTAGTTGAAAGTGGGTATTATTTTACAATTAATAGGCCAAGGCAATATGGAAAAACAACTACGTTGTCACTTTTGACGAAAATGTTGCATAATCGGAAAGAATACTTACCGCTTAAAATTAGTTTTGAAAAAATTGATGCACCTACTTATAATAATCATGTATCCTTTATTAGAGTATTTTTAGAAATTATTATCAGTCGATTACGTTTTAACCAAGAGGAAGAGTTAGTAACATTTATTGAGTCAAAAATCGATCAGCTCAAAAATATGAATGATTTATCTAACTTGATAACAGAATTTGTAAATAAATCAGGCAGAAAAGTTGTTTTAATGATAGATGAAGTTGACAGGAGTGCTAATAATCAATTATTTCTTGATTTTTTGGGGATGTTGAGGGATAAATATTTACTTCAAATAGAAGGAGAAGATAAAACATTTGACAGTGTTATTTTGGCTGGTGTTCATGACGTTAAAAATTTAAAATTAAAGATCAGATCAGATGATGATATTCATAAATACAATAGTCCTTGGAATATTGCTGCTGATTTTAAAGTAGATATGAGCTTTTCAGCTGAAGAAATTGAGACAATGTTAAAAAGTTATATACAGGATAAAAATATCAATATGGATATATCTACAATATCAGAAAAATTGCATTACTACACATCAGGCTATCCGTTCTTAGTCAGCAAATTATGTAAAATAACAGATGAAGAAATTCTTCCAGCAAAGACGAGTGAAGAGTGGAATGAAAAAGATATCGACCAAGCTGTAAAAATTTTGTTAAGAGAGAAAAATACTAATTCTGAAACTTTGGTTAAAAATTTAGAAAACAATCCAGATTTGTATCGTGTGGTTTATGATATTATTATGGATGGAAAGCAAATTACTTATAATATCCATAATCCAATTCTAGATATAGGAACTATTTATGGTATTTTTCGGAATCATGATGGACTAGTGAGAATACATAATCGAATTTACGAGCAGTTGATCTATGATTATATGAGTTCAAAAATCGAAACTTCCATTAGTATGGATAACTATAATTTTAGAGGTCAATTTATATGTGAAGACTATACTGTCAACTTTAAAAAAGTTCTACTCAAGTTTCAGGAATTTATGAAAGAGCAATACAGCAAAAATGATGAAGTATTTCTAGAACGAAATGGGCGATTACTTTTCCTTGCATTTATTAAACCAATCATTAATGGTAAAGGATTTGATTTTAAGGAAGTGCAAATATCTGAAGAGAAACGTTTGGATATAGTGATTACTTATCTAAAATATAGATATATAGTTGAGTTGAAGGTTTGGCGAGGAGAAAAAGCTCATGAAAAAGGGCTTCTGCAACTTGTAGATTATCTTGAAAGAACCAATGAAGATAAAGGATATTTAATTGTTTATGATTTTCGAAAAGGTACGCAAAAAGAATGGAAAAATGAAAGAACAATTGTCAAAGGAAAAGAAATTTTTGTGGTGTGGGTGTGATTGACTTACATAGTCATGCTGATCTCTCAAAAAACACGGATAGTGATACTTATATTGCCGAGGCAAAACGCCTCGGTATTTCAGTTTCTATCATAGTATAATAAAAGTGGTATTCGATTATGGTATGAATAATCAAGTATTTCGATATAGGTATTTAGTACGAATTTCAGGATTTAAGGTTATTTTTGCAGGTAATTCATAGTAATATGCAGAATTTAAAAGAAATAAGGAAAGGTATAATTTAGCCTGCAAAGTGGTGAATAAAATGACACTAATTGACCAAAAGTTAAAGGATTTTTTCCCTGAGGATATACTTAAAAAGGACTTATTATTTCAATTTAGAGAAAAATTTAATATACCTATCTATGTGATCGAAAATTTAATATTAAAATTTAAACAAGATGATATCGGTTTAGAAGATGTTGAAATAATTAATCAATTAATAAAGGAAAGATTAGTGGATACAAAAGAAAGCTTAAAGGTACAAGCAAAGATTAGAGATCAAGGAAATTTGGTAATTATTGATAAAGTGACTGCTAAAGCTATAATAGGGCAAAATCAGTATTGGGCAGAGCTGGTTAATTTGGGAGCCAGAAAGGTAAGAATATCAAAACAATTAATTCGAGAGTACCCCGACCTTCTGGAAAAAGGATTATGGGCTGAAGTAAAAATTCGCTATTTAGATTCAGAAAGTTCTTTAGAGAGTGAGTTTGAGATAGAAAAGTTGATTCCAATACAAAGAACGAATTTTTTTCTGGAGGATTATCAAAATAAGGTGGATGAATTTTCAATATATCAGTGGAGTTGTATATTATTGAGAAGTATAGGAATTGAGCCTTTGTTTTTATCTCAAAGGAGAAGATTACTATTTTTGAGTCGATTAATTCCTTTTGTTGAAAAAAATTATAATTTCATTGAGTTGGGATCTAGGGGAACTGGAAAATCATTTACGTATCGTCAGTTATCTAGTGAAGCGACACTTGTTTCAGGCGGTAAGACAACAGTTGCTAATCTCTTTTATAATATGGGAACTAGACAACTTGGATTGGTAGGAAAAAGAGATGTAGTTGCTTTTGATGAAGTAGCGTATGTCGATTTTGAGGATAAAACAGCAATTCAGATTTTAAAAGATTATATGGAATCTGGGTCTTTTAGTAGAGGTAGAGAAAATATGAGGGGTCAGGCTTCGATGGTTTTTTTAGGGAATATCAATCATGATTTAAGTCTAATTATGCGCCGTAGTCACCTTTTTGAACCTTTACCAAAGATTTTGCAAGATATGGCTCTGATTGATCGATTTCATTTTTACTTGCCTGGTTGGGAGATGAAAAAATTAAAAGAAAAAGATTTCACGAAACATTATGGATTACAAACTGACTATCTTTCAATGGCTTTTAATCGATTAAGAGAGTTAGATTATACAGATTTGCTTGATGAATATTTTATTTTTGATAAAAATATTAATACTCGGGATATTAGAGCAATTAAAAAAACTGTTTCAGGGCTACTAAAATTACTGCATCCTTCTGGTAATTTTAGTAAAGAAGAACTTAAAATATACTTTGAACTTGCTACAGAAGGAAGAAAACGAGTTAGAACTCAATTAACAAAAATGGGTTCATTTGAATATGAAGATGTTAGTTTCGAATACTATGATAAAGGAACACAACAGCACTTTATTCCTAGTTTACCAGAAGATAAAATTTCAAGGGATTATATGCTTAAACTGGCTGACCCGGGAGTTGTGTATATTGGTCAGATTCTTGATGGTAAAGAATTTGCTTTGCTAAAATTAAAAATTAAAGCCTGTTCTGGTAGTGGAAAACTATTGTTTGTAGGAGATATAGATTTTAAAATAATGAATCTTCTCAGAAGAACATTTCTTTTAATTCGTGATCGCAAATCCAATCTTCATTTAAGGGATAAAATAAAATCACGTGATTTTTCTGTGGAAGTTACATTATTTTTAAATCAAATTGATGGAGATGTCAGTAATGCTTTCTTTATTGCTCTCTATTCCTTATTAAATAATAAATCTGTTACTACTGGTCTATTGATTACTGAAAAAACAAGTATATATAGAAAATCTGCATATTCCACGGTATTAAATGCTATTAAAGTAAAAGGTAATGGTGGAAAGATAAAAATTTTGTTACCTTTAGCAAATGATGTTTTTGTGGAGGTACCAAATGAAGTTATTATTTATGCTCCATGTTTTATTAATGTATGAGAACTTGGTATTTCCAGGTTCTTTCTTTTTATGGTTATAATTTTTTTTGAGTCGGGTTTTGCCGAAGATATTTTGTTTAAAAAAATAAAACAAGCTGACGAATTATATAATGGTTATGATCCAAAGAATGTAGAAGAAGCAGCAAGAATATTTGAAGAACTGATAGTTGAATATCCTGATGAATTCGAAGTTCTTTGGAGTTGCTTACAGATAGATTCGGATTATTATAAAGAATTAGCCAGAGAAATGTTAATAGAATAATCTGAATTTGATAAATGAGGAGGATTTTAAAAGAAGTTATTGAAGATTAGGTTATTAAGTAAAAAAAGAACTGGCAGAAATGCCAGCTCTTTTATCACTATTATAAATCTTCAACAGGATGTTGAGTAAGCCAATTGATTACATTTAAAGCCAATTGTTTATGATCATATTCGATAAAGCCTTTATGTAAGTTTTCATGCGGAATGGTTCCAGTCCCATCATCAAAGATGGCACTATCTCCGACGGCAACAAAGTGACCTTTGTTATGGGTGCCAGCAATCAATGCTGGTTGACTGTATCGCCATTCATTAAAGAAAATTAAGCCTTGAACTCGATCAGGATCATGAATTTCCATACTTGTTCCTGACCAGATTGCCATTTCATTTACTTTATATGTAGCTGGATGTTCTTTGTACTCACCACTGACTGGTTCAGCAGAGAGGTTAGCTTCTAAAAAATCTGCATCTTCAAAGCGGAAACCTAATTCTTCGACAAACTGGTTAAATACTCCAATAGAGTCGATTCCACTGTGATTTCGATCTGATTCAATATGGTTTCCGATAAAGAAGACGCCACCTCCATCAGTGATGAATTGTATGATCGTTTTTTGTTCTTCTTTAGTAAAAGCTGAATTAGGTTCTGATATGACGAGAACATCATGATTTTCTAGGATTTCTAAGGTGAGAGATTTAGTGATATCAGTTACTTCATAATTATGTGCTTTTAAAAGATCGGCAAAGTCAGAATATCCACCCTGAATTAGCCAATCAGCATTTCCAGCATCTTCAGCATGTCCTGCATCAAATAAAATAGATGCTCTAAATTCTTCAGCTTTAATCGTTTGGGTGAATGAAAATGTGATAACAACTAAAAATAAGATGATAATAATGTTTTTAAAATCCATTTAAAAGTCTCCTTTCATGTTAACTATATTACATATTCGTTTTTGCAAGGAAAAATTCCTGCAATTATATTAATCGAGGAGGAATTATCGTATTATGGAAGTTATAGGATTGGTACTAGCGTTTGTTGTAATTGTCGTAATGATTATGAAACGAATCAATCTCGGGATAGCAATGTTTACAGGTTCATTGGTTATCGGATTGACTTCGCCAAATATTGGACTCTCTCGAACGTTTAATGTCTTGGGTGCAGGGATTTTCAATCAGATGACGCTGGAGTTGCTTTTAGTGGTTCTTAGTATAGGGATTATTGCAAATGTAATGGATAAAACTGGGCTGGTTGATCAAATGATTAGTGCATTTTCTGTGCTTTTTAGGAGGTTTGAGCCAGTATTAATTCTTATTCCTTCTGTGATGGGTGCTTTGACGATTCCAGGAGGCGCGATGATGTCAGCTCCTATGATTAATTCTATCGCTAGAGATTTGAATCTGTCTTCATGCAAAAAAATGTCAATTAATCTTCTCTATAGACATATTTTATATTTTGTTTTCCCCTTTGCATCAGGGATGATATTGACGTCCAAATTAACTGGCTATAATGTTTTTGATTTGGTTATTCATTTTGCTCCCATATCTATAGCAATGGGTGTAGTAGGTTATTTTACACTTTTTCATGATATGGATAATCCTTCTTTGAAAAAATCGCCAATAGCAATGAAAGTTCGAGCTTTTGGAGAGTTAATAATGATTTTTTTACCTATGTTGCTTGGAATTTTTCTACCTATTTTTATGCCAATCCCATTTTGGGGAGCATTACTATTAGGTGTATTTATTCTTTTGATCTATCAAAGGAAGAAGGTTACTTTAAAACTTATTTTTCAGAGTGTTCAATGGAAGTTATCTCTTGGTTTATTGGGAATTATGGTATTTAGAGAATTTGTGAATCAATTGCATGGTTTAGAAGAATTAGCTCAGACTTTCCTACAAGCCGGTCTACCAGTCTGGATTTTAGCTGTTGTGTTACCTGCTATGGTTGGCTTATTGACAGGTACTACATCTGGCGCAATTGGAATAACTTTTCCGTTATTACTACCTTTGCTTGGTGGGGGAGATCCTCAATTAAAATATGTGGTTTTGATGTTTGGCTCTGCTTTCTTTAGCTATTATATCTCACCACTGCATTTTTGTTTGATCTTAACTGGAGAATATTTTGGTGTAACACTTAAAGAAATTTATCGAGAATTATTTTGGCCAACTCTTGCAGGGATTGGTACGATGATCGTTTTATTCTTCTTGTATTAAATTGATTGTAACTATTCAGTCGAATCAACAAATTCGTACTAAATCCCATTAAGTTTTTTACTGTTTTAATCTTTTCTTTTAATTTAAAAACACACATAAAAGTTGTTCCAAATTGGCTTGAAGTGTTGAAAATGCTGTCTTTCGCT
>DAOVRZ010000066.1:0-32231 GCA_030627905.1 Halanaerobiales bacterium | reverse complement strand
CACCACTCATCTAAACCACTTTCCTTTCTACTGAGGTTACTTATATTATAGCACAAAACGGTAGCAGAAGACAGCATTTTCAACACTTCAAGCCAACTTGGAACAACTTTTATGTGTATTTATAAATTAAAAGAATAGATTAAAACAGTAAAAAACTTAATGGGATTTAGTACGAATTTGTTGATTCGACTGAATAGTTACAAAATATTAATCTTTTCTTCATCAATATAATATCCGCTTGTTGCTAAAGTTAAGGAGTGAAAATTATTATAAATATAATCTATAATTTCCAAAAGTCTAGGATGTTCAAAAATTTCTCCACCCGTCAAAAACATATTTGGAATTCCTAAGTCACGAGCTTCATCAAGAATTAACATAATTTCCTCAAAATCTAAAAAAACATTATTATCTCTACTTGATTCAACATAGCAATGGCGGCAACTCATAGGACACTTTTTCGTAATTTCCATGGATATAGATAAAGGGGTTATTACCTTATAAGTCCCACTTATTTCACATTTCACTTTCTGTGCTTTAGGTAAAAAATAGATATAACCTTTTTTATGAGCTTCTTCAAGAAATTCGTTAACAAACTCTTGAGCGGCAAAAAACTCTTCATTATACCTTTCAGACATAATTTTAGCAATATCTGTAGTTGTATAAAGACCTCCACATAATTCTAAAATCTCTGATGCTGTTTTGTTCAAATATTCTGCATCATAGAGAGAATTTTGGTCATAAATTAGACTATGACTCGGAGTCAAATGTATACTTACATTACCTTTTAAAAACGGATACATATACTACACCTCATTTCAATGAATAAAGGCAGAATAAAATATTCTGCCTTTATTGGGCTTGATTTTTTGGTTATACAGCAGCATTTACCACACCACATACAGGTAAAAAGATTGAATAACCCAAAGATACTCCAGAACCTGGGCAAATACCACATGCAATAACATTAGCTTTCTCAAATTTTGGTTTTAACATTTTTTCACCTCCTTCAATAATATTAACTTTTTTAATTAATATGAATATTACTTTTGAATTATACAATATTTATCTTATACTTGTCAAATAATAAAATATAAATTTTACTATTTACGTTAAAATTATATTTTAATTTGGTCAATGTTAAGATTGATTATGGTAGATTAAATCGTTTAAATTTTAATCAGGAGAATCGCAAGGTGTTAGAAAATATTATTACAGATGAACAGGTTACTTCTGATTTAGTGACAAAAATTTCATTTGATCAGATGTATGATTCTAAATATTTTGAAAATAAGTTAAAAGAAGAGTTTCAATTAAAAATAGAGACAGAAGAATTAAGAAAAGCAATTGAAGTCATGGCCTATGAGGGTGAAGTTGAACATTATTTGAATTATATAAGTGAGCATGTTTTAAAGACTCTTTCCAATCGGGATTTGGTTAAATTTGATGAAAAATATGTTAAAGTTATTTTGCTTAGTTTTTTGGAGTTGAAATATTTGAAGAAGGGTGATGAAGGTCTACTAGATAGGGTCAAAGAAAAAGGAATATAGCATAGTAATCAGTTTAGAGATCGGGAGAATTTGAAAAAAGCTTTGGTGATTTTTATTGGAAAAGGTGAGTTTAAGATTGTAATTCCAGAAATATAATGTTTAATATAAAAAGCTGGAATAATATCCAGCTTTTTATATATATAACTACCCCACTTCCAACGGACATCCCCCACCACAAGCCTTAAAATGTGCACATCCACGACAACTATCCTTCACCCATCTTTTTTCCCTAATCTCAAGCGCTAAAGGATGATTCCAGATATCTTCAAAAGAATCAGTCCTGGCATCTCCCAGTCCTTCAAAGTAAGACTGACAGGGAATCACACGGCCTGTAGGCTCGATAGCTAATACAATAGATGCCGCACTACAGCTTTTTACTCCTAATTGAAGAGTAATCGGGTTTAGTTGCTGATAGCAAGTAGGAGTAAACCAGAGCATCTCTACATTTGATTGTAAACATAATTGACGTATTTCGGGTAGAATCTTTTCCATCTCTTTATGGCTAATTCCATCCGTATTTTTTCCACGCTGAGCACGGATGATACTATTTACACCAATTCGTTTAACTCCACTTTGAATAAGTTTTGATATAGTCGAGACAGAAGTTGAAGCATTAAGTCTAGTAATAGTAGTATTAGTTGTCACACGTATTGATGAATTTAAGGCATTTTGAACTCCTTCTAAGGTTTCTTGAAGTGCGTTTATACCAGATGATTCATCAATGCCAACCATTTGATTATGAATCTTGGATTCTATTGATTCTACCGTAATCTGAACAAAATCCAAACCTGCATTTGCTAAACTTTTCACTCTTGGTTTGGTTAAAAGTCTTCCATTGGTGATTAAACCTGTAATCATCTTTCTACCTTTAGCGTGAGCGATCAATTTTTCCAGATCAGGTCTGATCAAACTTTCTCCACCAGTGAAAATGACTTGAGGTACACCGAAAGAGTGGAGTTTGTCGATAATTTGATACCACTCTTCGGTATTTAATTCATCGGTTTGATGATCTCCACCTGCATAGCAATGTGTACAGTCATTGTTGCATCTATAGGTTAATGCTAGATCAACTCTGAGTGGAGCTGAAAAGCAAAGAATATCAGATTTAACTTCTATTCCTGTGCCTTCACAGCAACCCCTAGAGGCTTGAATCAGATCGTTGTATAATCTTTCCCAATCTTTCTGTGCCCTTTTGGGAAAAATTTTGTTTTGTAACGCCATGCGCCAGATTGTTAGGCGATGGTTTTTGTTTGCATGGAGGAAGGTATTAAGATAATTATAAGCTGAATTATTTAAGTAGATGACTTTGACTCCATTGATAATCAGAATTCCTTTTAGATCTTTGGATATGTTTTCATTAGATTTATTTCTCTCAGGCCTAAGATGCCAATTATAATCTTCCACAACACTGTGGATTGGTTTTGTTACAGTTTTTATTCGTATCATGTACATCCCCCGCTACTTGCACAAGCACAGGCACACGCACAGGCACAACCAGTTCCTGATGTATCTCCACCTTGATTAGTTTCTCCTGGAAATACAGTACGATAATGTGCTTTGTTTTCTTTTTGCAATCCTGGATTAATCACTGTTAGATAAATGAGTGGAAGATATGGATTTAAATATCCAGGTGTTGTACTTTGAACTCGTTCTTTTACAGGTTTTTCAAAAATTCCACTCGCTAATTGCTCTTTTATTATAGCCCAACGAGGGTCATCTTTCTCAGTAAAGGTAGTATCTTTAAGCCATTTGGTATAATAAGCTCTTGTCTGTCGACCACAATAACCGTCGATCTGTTTAAAAAAGCGCCCTAACATCTCTGGGTAATTCTCTCTCCATTTATCAGAAATAATCTGGACGTTTTTATCAATACTATCAAGGAAGAATTCTTCATACCAGGTTAATGACTCTAAAGTTGGTACTCGCTGCATTATATCGTCTTTAAGCTTTATAACATTTTTCTTCATTAAGCCGATGATGATCAACTTTGCAGTTAAATCGGTTGGAAGGTTGAAGAAAAATGCAGCCTCTACTGGGTCAAAGGATGTATAGGCTTTATCACCTTTCATGTAAGCTACTGGTGTTTGATAACGTTTATTTTTTACACTATAGATTATAAGTAGTGCAGTTCCTAAAACTGTAACAAGGATTATAGCTAAAATAAGTAAGAGTACCCATGTAGGCATCCAATTCTTTAATGGCTTCATACTCGCACTGAAGAATTGACGAGGCAGTATGATAGCATGTTTTTTACGAGTATCTGCAGGGATGTTGGAATACTCCCAGATAAAACGATTTTCTAAAACCTGTGTGGGTTTTTGTTGTGTTGCAAAACTTAAATCTGATGGTATTATTCCATTTTCAAAACTCATCTCCAATGTAAGAGATTTAGTTACGGCTTTGTCCCACCATGCTGGAATATAAGAGATGGATACAAGTTGTTCCTCTGTGTCTTTTTTTAATTGGTCTTTGTTCAGCCAGTATATTAGATCAGGAATTCTGGCATAAAAGTGGAATTTACCTGTTTCACCTGGTCGAATAGGTAGAAAATTGGTAAATATAACGTGTTGCTCATCATTTCCCTTTTCAATCTTAAATTTTAGTGGAGTTTCTTTTCCATTGATGATATAAGATGCACTGATGACAGATGTATCATCAGTCGGAAGACCAACCCAAACTTCTGTACCATTTTCGTTAGAACTGGACTTAACATGGAAAGTGAACTCTTTTTCAAGCATAATACTTCCATTCCGATAAACATTCAAAATTTCGTGTTGTTCTCCTATCTCATAATTAAAACGAGCTAAGGCAAATGGAGTTGCTAATAAAAGAATAAGCACTATAAAGAATGTATACTTGCATGAGTTTAGAATTCTTTTCATAGCGATCCCTCCTTTTAAGATATTGTGGGCTAATCATTATATATAGTATTCTTGATAAGATAAAGTTTTCCTTTGAAGGAAAGTTCATTTTTTTGGCGAAAAAAACATAGAGAATAATTAAAAGAGGAGGGGAAAGATGAATATTAGGAAAAAGAGTTTTATATTTTTTTATGTTTTTATATTATTATTCTTATTATATTCAGGAATGGTATTTGCTGAGGAGGAGAGTGTAGTACCCAGGTTAACTCTCTTTGATTGTGTTAGCGAGGCTCTACAAAACCATTCTGAGATACTTTTTGCTGAATATGATTTACAGGATGCAATATGGGAGTTAGAGAGATTGAAGATGGAAGATCCAAGGCAGGTAGCTTTAAAAGACTTAAAAGAGAAAGAAGAGACGGTCCGGAGAGCAAGGGAAGCTTTGAGAGAGGTAAAAATGAATCTGGCTCTGGAGATTGAAGAAAGCTATTATCAAATTTTGAAGACTGTACAAACAGTTGAGAGTAAAAAACGTTCGTTAGAATGGAGTAAAAAACAGCTAGAGATCGTTAAAATTAAATATGATGGTGGATTGGTCTCTGAAAAGGATTTGCTTATGATTAAAGAAAAAGTTGAAACAGAAGAAAAGGGCTTAACATATGCATATTTTAATCTTGAGACTGCAAAAATGGGTTTTAGTCTTAAAATGGGATGGGAATTAGATAGAGTCTTTGAATTGACTGATCAAAAGTTTCCATATGATCCTATGGAAGTTGATTTAACAGAATCAATTCAATATGCTAATCAGCATACCCAGAATCTTAAAAATGCAAAAAGAGCTGTGGAAGATGCCGAAGAATTTTTAGAACTAAAAGAAAAGACTTATGTTCCTAAAAAAGAGTGTGAAAAAGCCAAACATGCCCTTGAAAAGGCTCACTATCTACTTGAAGAGGCTAAAAAAGAGATGATTATCAGAGTACGGAATGCTTATGTGAGTATAAATTCTAGTTGTGATAATGTTAATAATGCTTTAGAAGCATATCAAAAGACTGAAAAAGAGTTAGAAATTTTGAAAATAAAATATGATGCAGGAATGATTGCATTATTAGAGATGGTCAATGGCCATAGTAATTTAATTGATGCTGAGTCTGGGTGGATTCAGGCTATATATGATTATAATCTGGCTAAGGCATCATTCAATCAGACTGTCGGCAAAGGATATTCACTATATATAGAGATGTCGGGAAGTGATAATGATGAGTAAATTTAAGAGAATTACAATAAGTTTTACGATAATGCTTGTGGTACTTATGTGTGGTGTATCTAGTTTGTTTGCAAATGAATCATTAAATTTAGCGGATTGGATTGAACGTGCGTTAATAGAGAATCCAGATTTTCAATTGATGGTTAGAGATTATTATTTGGCGCTGGAGGGTTTAAGTTATCAAGAAAAATTAGGTGTTCAGAATGTATCGCTTTCAATGAATCCTGTAAGTAAGAACCTGAATGGTTTGGAATTTGATTATTTGCCAGCAGTAAATTACTCAGCACATTTGCCTTACAAGGTTAATATGTCAGGTGGAAGTGGGTTTAAAAAGGATTTGGATGGGAAGATTCAGCTAAGTGGAAATTTTAATTTTTCTCTAAATCTGGAGGATATATTGACATCTACAACTAGAGATATTACATCTGAAATTGCTTATTTGGAACAAGAAAATCAACTTTATTCTAGTAAAGCTAATCTGGTAATGGATGTAATTCAAAGATATTTTCAGCTTAGTCTTTGTGAATATAAGGTTAATCTAGCACAGCACAAGTTGGAACTTTATCGATATCAATTGGATCAGGCAGAGCATCAGTACGATGCAGGAATTATTTCTGAAATGGTTTTTTATAAGGTGAAGGATCAGGTTGAAGACGCTCAAGATTCTTTAAATCAGATAGAGAGAGATCAGAAAGTTGCAAAACGTGATTTTGCTAGGCTTTTTGGTATTTTAGAGTATAATGAATTATTTGAACAAAAGTTAATCTTTAGTTATAATTCGAGTGATCTAGATTTGGTTACAGAAAATATAGATCTTTTCGTGCAAAATTGGAATTCAGAGCATATGGAAGGATATTTGCAGGACAATTATTCTTTACAAAAAGGTCTATTGGCTTTGCAGAAGGTGGAAGAAAATCTGGCCCAGATAAAAAAATCAACAGATTGGCAGGTTCAAATGGGATTGGGTTTAAGCTATGATACAGGCCAAGAGGAATTTGTAAACGTATCTGGAAGTGTTGGTTTATCTAAAGATTTATACAACCCTTCTTTGAAATTAGATATTGAGGCAGCACAAATTCAGTTAGAACGTCAGGAGATTGCTTTGGCGGAGATGAAAAGTCAACTGACCTATAATCTCATTAGTCAGGTGGAAGAGGTACAAATCTTAGATGAAAGGTTGAGAAGGGGAGAGAAAAAGTTAACAGAAAGTGAAGAACGTTATGAACGAGTTGTTGCCCAATATCAAGAAGGATACCTTGCTGATGTGGACATATTGGAAGCACAAATTCGCATAAAGGAGCAGATTATTTCTAATTTAGAGATTAGAAAACAACTTATTCTTGGAAAGTTATCCTTAGGAGAGATGCTTTGTTTGGATGAGTTTTATAAGTAGTTCAGTCGTATAGAAAAAGGGGGAATCAGATTTGACTATTTTAGATACCATTCGTTGGGGATTGAGGCAGATTCGAAAAAGATTATTGGAATCTATCTTGATTATATTGGGTATAGCTTTAGGGGTTGGCGTAATCTGTTGTGTTGTAGGATTAATGGAAGGTTTAACAAAGCAAACTTCTAGCATAATGAACGATCAAAATATGCGTGTTTTTCAACTTGTTTCAAGACAAAATAACTTTCAATTTGAAGACATAGGAAAACCTTTGAAGAGAATTGGCCTGGTTGATGAGGAAAAACCAAAAGTCACCTTTGAAGATTATTTAAAATTGAAAGAATTTGATTTAGAAGGAGTTGAATTGATCTGGTTTAGCGAAATGAGAGCAGAAAGTTTAGCAAGTGAAGAAGAAGGACCTAGACCTATTTTTGATGACCCGGAAGAAGAAGAAAAATGGTATAGAGATAATATGCTGGAATTTCGTTTGGCCAGTCCAGAAATTTTTCAGGCTGCTGAGCTTTCATTAGTAACGGGAGATCTCTTTAGAGGAGCGGATTTGTTAGATAAAAGTAAAGTTATTGTAATAGGAGATGAGTTGGCTGATTCTCTTTTCCCAAATGAAGATCCGATTGGAAAGGAGATCAAACTACATCTTGGAAGTTATAAAGTAATTGGTGTGGTGCATAGAGAGAGTGATGAGGAAGAGGTAGAGTATATAGCGGGATTAGGAATGGTAGAAGATTTGAATCGCCAAGGATTTATTCCATTTTTTAGCTATGTAAATGAATTTCAGCAAGAAGAGAATAATGAATTGAGAGAATTCTATATTCAAGCAAAAGACAGTGTTGAGTTAGAGGTATTTCGTAATCAGTTAAAAAACTATGTGACCCAGTATTTGGCTGAGGGAATAGATGTTACAGGTATGTATACTTTTCAGAGTCAAGGTAAAAAGACTATATTTGTTATAGGTAAGATAATGGGTCTATTTTCCTGTGCTGCTCTTTTAATTGCTTCTATAAACATATTGAATCTAATGATGGCAAAGGTTTTAAGACGTTACAAGCAGATTGGGATTTCAACAGCTTTAGGAGCCAGTCGGCGAGATGTGTTTAATTTATTCCTTGCTGAAGCGCTGATTTTAGGTATATTTGGAAGTATTTTAGGAGTTGGTTTGGGTTTTGGTGGTTTAAAGTTATTAAGTAAATTAACTCGTATTCCTCTAGGTCTGTCGATTTTGAACTGGCTAGTTGGGATTGGAGTTGCGCTTTTGACCAGCCTTATTTTTGGCCTATATCCTGCCAGTCAGGCTGCAAGAGTACGTCCTGTTGATGCATTGAAGATGGACTAGAGGGAGGAATGATAAATGCTACATGGTTTTCAATTTGCTTTAAAGATGATGCAGAAACGTCCATTAAGGATGGGGTTAACTTTGCTACAGATTGCAGTGGGAGTTGCATCTATTACTATAGTGTTAAGTTTTGTCTTTTCTGTTTTAGGAGATATTAATTCAAATGAAACTGAACAGGTTTGGGAAGTAAAATTTGGAAAAGAGGAAGTTAGAGACGGAAGAACTATGGGTGGTAGTTATACTAGCTTTTTTACAGATAAGATGGTTGAGCGTATAAAGGAAGAGAGTATTTATATTGAAGAGGTTAGTATTTTAGAGCAAAACTATGGTGGAGAATTAGATTATGAAGGTGTTCGATATAACTATTTTGGTATGTATGGAGTAGATATAGGATATAAAAATATGGTTGGAGTAAAGATGCTGGAAGGCCAATTTATTAGCCAGTCTGACGTTAACAGTCGAAATCCAGTGATAGTTATTTCTGAAGAGGTGAGTCAGCAACTTTTTGGGGATGAGAGTGGAATCGGTAAGATAATTAATCTTTCTCCAGATAGGCATTTCGACGTTATTGGAATTTGTTCTATAGAAAAGCAGTTTGGCTGGAATCCAGCTCACTTTTTTATTCCCCAGTCAGTACTTGCTTTTGGCGAAAAACAGGAATATGGAACTATATGGATTAAATGTAATAAAGACAAAGTAACTGAAATGAAAAATGAGTTGAGTATCCTCTTAGCTAATGAGATCGAAAATTCAATGGAAAAAGATATGGGATTGATCTTTAATGAACTTTCTGAAACTGGTAAAGAAATGAGACAGGGTATAGCCAAAATTTTTGGTTTGTTTATAGGCTCTTTTGCTTTTATTGCTTTAGTCGTTAGTTCTATTGGTATTTTAAGTATGATGATGGTGAGTATTATAGAGAGAACTAGGGAAATTGGGTTAAGAAGAGCAATAGGCGCAAGCCGTTTGAGTATTATGGGCCAGATCCTTTCTGAATCAGTGTTTATTTCATTTGTGGGAGGACTTTTTGGGATTATTTTGGCTACTTTGAGTGTAAAACCAATTATCAATGAGTTAATCATCAAGGGATTATTTCAACAGTTTATTGGATTAGAAGCAAACATTTCATTATACCCGATTCTGATATCTTTAGGAAGTATTGTTTTTGTGGGATTAATTACTGGACTTTATCCAGGAATTCGTGCTTCACGTTTAGCTCCAGTAGATGCCATTCGAGAAGGGTAAAGATGAAATTTTAAAAGGAGGATTATGATGAAGGAAGAACCAATTATTATAAATAAACCGAAGAAGAAAAGAAGAAAGCGTAGCAAAAATTTAGGATTAATTATGTTTGTACTGATATTTTTGACGTTAATTGTGGCAGTTCCATATTATCTTTTTGTCCCTAAAGAGGAGACATACAAATTACAGATATATGAGCTAGCAAAGGTGACTGCACAGGATTTTGTTTTGACAATTCCTGCTAAAGGTAAGGTATTCGCTAGCGAAAAATCCGTAATTAATACATCAATACAGGGAGAAGTAGTTGAAGTTTATTACCAACTTGGTGATAAAGTTGAAAAGAATGATCTATTGGTTAAGTTAGAATCTGAAACTGTAAACGAAAATTTGCGAAAAGCAGAAACTTTACATCGGCAAAAAGTAAAGGAGAAAGAAAGAGCAGAGTTAGAACATAAGCGTTCTTTAGAGCAGCATGATCAACAGATTCAAGAATATATTAATCTGGATCGAGAGTTATTAGACCAGTATCCAACATATGAGAAACTCTTTCAATTGGGAGAAATTTCTCAGCTTAAATTGGAAGAAGAGAAGAAACGGATAGAGGAAGCAAATAAATCTCTACTAGAATCAAAAGAGTCAAAAAGTTTCATAATTGAAAAATATCTTCTTACTATGGAAGAAGTGGAAGCTGTAATTGAAGATAGTTTATCAGAAATTGATGATTTAAAAGAGATGTTGCAATCTACCGAGATTCGAGCAGAAGTTTCAGGAAAATTAATAGAGTTGCCAGTAAAATTAGGGCAAAATCTACAAAACGGAACTAAGGTAGCTGAGATAATAAATGAAAATTCTCTAGTGATTACTGGAGAGGTAAATCAGGCAGATATTGATTCTGTAAAGGTGGGACAGTTTGTTGGAATTGATGTTGGAGGTCAATCCTATTCAGGTCAGGTTACTTCGATTGCTGTAGTTGCTAAAGATTCCAATGTGGAGATTCAGGTTGATTTTGACAAGGTTCCAGCTAATATACGTCCTCAGACTGCTGTTTCTTTGGATATTGAAGTTCGAGTTTTAAAAGATCGACTTGCATTACCGCGAGGTTCATATTTAACTAGTGGGCAAGAAAGATATGTGTATCTTTTTGAAGGAGACAAAGGTACAAAGACCAAGGTAGCTTTTGGACAGATCAAGGGTAATTATGTTGAGGTTAAATATGGATTGAAAAAAGGTGACATGATAATAACAAGTTCATATGATAATTTTATTCATTTAGACGAAATTGAGCTCAATCCAGAGGGAGGGGACAAAATATGATAGAATTAAAAGGTTTAAAGAAAACCTATGAAATGGGAGAAGTTGATGTTAATGCCCTGAATGGGATTGATTTGTCAATTGAAAGGGGAGAATTTATTTCTATAATGGGACCTAGTGGTTCGGGTAAATCTACATTATTACACATGCTTGGAGGCCTAGATTTGCCAACAGATGGAGAGTATCTTCTAGAAGGTGTAGATATTGTTGATTTGAAAGATAGGGAATTATCAAGAATACGTAATAATCATTTTGGTTTTGTTTTTCAAAGCTATAATCTCTTTCCTGAATTGACAGCTTTGGAAAATGTTATGGTTCCCTTGATGTATGCCAAAATGGGTCTAAAAAAACGAAAAGAACGTGGTAAAGAACTTTTGGAAGCTATGGGTTTGAGTAATCGGATAAATCATTATCCTAATCAACTTTCTGGTGGTGAACAACAGAGGGTTGCTGTTGCCAGAGCTTTAGCCAATGATCCTACCCTATTATTGGCGGATGAACCAACAGGAAATCTTGCTTCCAATCAGGGCCAGGAGATTATGGAGATTTTTAAACGCCTAAATGAGGAAGAAGGAGTGACTATTGTATTGGTTACCCATGATCCTGTGGTTGGAGTTTATGGTAAACGACTTGTGGGAATTAGAGATGGCCTAAAGATTATAGATCGACCTATAGAGAAAGATGAGTTAATTGATATGACAGAATTTGCCCAGAAAGTAGGATAGGTAGTAACTGAGAGGATGTCAGGAGACTGGCATCCTTTTTTGACCATTGCATAAAAATACCACAAGAAGGAAATCATATAAAAATGAGGACTTGCACAGAGTAAAACTTTATAGCATAGAATATAAATGAGACCACAAAGGTGGGAGGAAAAGGTATGGACTTGGATGATAAAAGGTGTATTTTTTGTGGTGAGTTGCATATAGATGGAATTCGAATATGTGGTAAGTTAATCTGTTCTTCTTGTGAAAAAATGTTAGTGAACACTGAAGTGAATGAGCCTGTTTATGAAAATTATAAAGAAATAATCACAGCTATTATGGTTGATGAAAATGGTCATTCAGTTTGATCATCAGATAAATCTTTTTTTACATTTCGTAAGGTATTGATATTTACTCCAATTTGTTTAGCAATTTCATAATCGTTCATACCCATAAACCATGATTCTATAAAGCGAGAGTGGACGCCCTTCTTTGAGTTTTTATTAGTCATATTATTCACTCCAATTTTTTAATATATCCTTAGTATTCAATTTAATCTATATAGATATTCAAAATTTGTTCTATGTTGAAAAAAAAATTCAATAGAGGAGAAGGGAAATTTATAGAGAATATAAATAAGTAAGGGTAATACTACCTATGACTATAAAATTCAGTGGGGGGGAGAATGGTACAATGAAAATGGTTATGGCAATTGTGCATGATAAAGATGCACATAATTTGGCTGATTCATTGGTAACTAAAAACATTCAGGCTACTAAGTTAGCTTCAACCGGTGGATTTTTACGGGAGGGAAATACAACTTTTTTAATTGGTGCCGATAAGGAAAGAGTTCCAGAGGTTATTGATATTATTCGTAATAATTGTAAGTCTAGAACTCAAACCACTACACCGATATATCCAGTTGGTAATTCCATTGAAACTAGTATTACCTATCTCACAGAAATATTAGTAGGTGGTGCAACCGTATTTGTTTTTGATGTAGAACAGTTTTATAAACTTTGAGCTAAGTATCATAGTTTTGAAGGAGTTGGCTTTAAATGGCGTTTCAGGAGATCATCGGACATAAAACGGTGGTTGAACTTTTAAAGCGGGCATTGGTGAATCAGAGGGTCAGCCATGCCTATCTCTTTGCAGGTTCTAAGGGGATTGGGAAAGAATTTACGGCGATACAATTTGCAAAAACTCTTAACTGCTTGGAATTGGTTGATGATAGTTGTGGAGAATGTCGATCATGCCGTAAATTTCGTGACGTATCAATTGGCGCTCATAATCATCCTGATTTTAAAATCATCCATCCGATTGAAAATAGTATTAGCATTGATCAGATTAGGGAACTGCAAAAAGATTTAATTTATAAACCATATGAAAGTAAATGGAAGATATATATTATTAATGATGCTGATCTTATGACTCTAGAAGGGGCTAATAGTCTTTTAAAGACATTGGAGGAACCACCTAATTATGTGGTGATTATTATGATCAGCTCTCGCAAAGAAAGTATTCTTCCTACAGTTATTTCCAGATGCCAGGTGATGCGATTTCATAAACTTTCTAGAGAAGATATGAGAGACTATCTTATGAAGGAGAGAGAGCTTGAAAATCTTGATTTAGAAGAGATTATTTTATTGTCAGAAGGAAGTATTGGACAGGCTTTGAAGTTGGTGGAAGATGAACAAATATGGGATTATAGAAAAAAAGTTTTTGATCTTTTAGTAAATTTGACTGATAAGTCAAATTTAGAAATTTACGAGTTTATCCAATCCTTAAAAATAGGAAAAGATTTAACTCAGTGGAATGAATTATTTCATCTTATAAAAATTTTTTATAGGGATCTTTTGATTTTAAAGAATATGAATAGTAAAGATTATCTTATTAATCAGAGCTATTTTAACGATATGCAGCAACTTTTAAATCAATATTCCGGAGAAGATTTGGATAAGGTTATAAAACTTCTGGAAAGAACAAATAATATTATTATGAGTAATGTTGATCGTGAATTAGCTTTTGAAGTAATGCTGCATAAGATTAGAGCACGAAGGATGTGATTGCTGTGCAAATAGTGGTTGGTATTAGTTTTAAAGAAGCAGGAAAAGTTTACTATTTTGATCCAATTGATATTGAACTTCGTTATGGAGATCATGTTATTGTTGAGACTTCAAGAGGGATTGAATTAGGTGAAGTGATTATTAATCCTAAAGAAGTAGATGAGTCAGAAATTATTCAACCTTTAAAATCGGTGATCCGCAAAGCTACTCTTAAAGATATGGAACAATTAGAAATCAACATTGAGAAAGAAAAAGAAGCGCATCAAATTTGCTTAGAAAAGATCACAAAGCATGATTTACCAATGAAGTTAGTTGATGTGGAATATACTTTTGATAATAATAAAATCATCTTTTACTTTACTGCAGATGGAAGAGTAGATTTTCGAGAATTGGTAAAAGATTTGGCCAGTATTTTCAGAACTAGGATTGAATTACGTCAAATTGGGGTTAGAGATGAAGCAAAAATGGTAGGCGGATTGGGTCCTTGTGGCAGAGAACTTTGTTGTACTACTTTTTTACGTGAATTTGAACCAATTAGTATTAGAATGGCTAAGTCTCAGGAGTTATCTCTAAACCCAACTAAAATTTCTGGAATTTGTGGTCGTTTAATGTGTTGTCTTAGATATGAATGTGATTCGTATAATTATATAGAAGAAAATTTTGATAGAAATGAGAAGAATCTTTTAGAAGATATTGAGAAGGAGTCAGCTCAATCTGAGGAAATTTGTGATAGTAATGATGAAAAAAAGGATAGAAGAAAATCTATTAAGCCAGAGAGAAAACAATATCATAAAAATTATAAGGATGGTAATAAAAGCTCAAAAAGCCGTGACTTTAAAAGTAAGGATAACGATATTCAATAGAGATACGCTCTAACAGGCATTCCTGATATCAGGAATGCTTTTGTTAGTGAAAATCAAATATGGAGGTTGGGTTGATGGAAGAGGATGTTCTAAAGCTGTTGGCACGTTTTCGAGAAGGACTGCAGGCTTTAACTCTCGATTTTCAGCTTATTAAAGATATAACATTTAAACTGTACAAAGAAAATGGAGAGCTCATGCAGGACAATGAAAATTTGAAAAAACTTCTTTTTGCAAAACAAGAAACAGAGAATAAAGAAGATGAGCCAGAGATAGGAGCGGGTTATGCCAATCTGGCCCACCTTTATAGTGAAGGGTTTCATATTTGTCATCTAAATTTTGCCGAAAAACGTAAAGGTGATTGTCTCTTTTGCCAGAAACTTCTGGAAGGGCCAGAAAGATAGGGGTAAAGGGTATGAAGAAAGATTTTCAACTATTGCCTGGTGAGGAACTTCATCAGTTAATTGAAGATAAACTCTATATTTTACAGAAACAGGATCAATTTCGTTTTGGAATTGATTCTGTTTTGTTGGCAAATTGGGTGAAGGTACGTAGGAGAGATAAAGTAGTTGACTTAGGAACAGGAAGTGGGATTATTACGCTTTTGTTAGCGTTTAAGCAAAATCCTAAGGAAATTTTAGGCATAGAGATTCAAGAACAGATGGCAGCTTTAGCAAAACGGAGTGTAATTCTCAATGAATTAGAGGCACAGGTTGATATATTACATTATGATCTTCGACTGATAAAAGAAGTGAAGTTACCTAATTGCTTTTCTTTAGCAATTAGTAATCCCCCTTATTTTCCTAAAGGTAGTGGGGCAATCAATCCGACAGATGCAAAGGCAATAGCCAGACATGAGATTTACTGTACTATAAAAGATTTAGTAGATGCTGCTGCCTTTTTAGTAGGAACTGGTGGAAAATTTGCCATGATTCATCGGGCTGAAAGAATCCCTGAAATTTTTCAACGCTTGATGGAAAAGAGATTTGAGATAAAACGGATGCGGTTAATCCAGCCTAGAATAAATCAGGAACCTAATTTAGTTCTCATTGAATCTATAAAAGATGGTAAGCCTGGATTAAAAATAGAACCAAATCTAGTAATCTATGATGAAAATGGGAATTATACTGATGATGTTCAAAAGATGTACTCTTATGATGGAGGGTAAAAGATGAAAGGTAAACTTTATCTGGTTGGAACCCCAATTGGAAATTTAGAAGATATAACCTTTAGAGCTGTTCGAATTTTGAAAGAAGTTGACTTGATCGGTGCAGAGGATACTCGCCATACACGCAAATTGTTGGTGCATTTTGATATACATACACCTTTGACAAGCTATCATGAACATAATGAAGAAGAAAAAGGTATTCAATTAATAGAAAAAATTCTAGAGGGTATATCTATTGCGGTAGTAACTGATGCTGGAATGCCTGGAATTTCTGATCCGGGATATCGTTTAGTGGTTAAAGCATGGGATGCAGGGATTGAAATAGTTCCAATTCCTGGGCCAACGGCAATGACAACAGCACTAGTTAGTTCAGGTCTGGCTACAGATCGTTTTGTTTTTGAAGGATTTTTGCCAAGAAAAAAAAATCAGCGTCAAAAGCGTTTACAGGAGTTGGTAGCAGAAATTCGGACAATGATTTTTTATGAGGCACCTCATCGATTGGTAGAAATGTTAAAGGATTTAAAAGAAGTAATGGGATCTACACGGAGGGTACTGGTAGGTAGGGAACTGACCAAAAAATATGAAGAAAAAATACAGGGAACAGTAGAAGAAGTGTTGGCACATTTTGAAAAAAACACACCACGAGGCGAGATCGTTCTTGTTGTTCAAGGTAATGATCTTTTTGATGGTGAAAGAGAAAAAATAGGTTGGGAAGAGATGAGCATTCTAGAACATTTAGAGTTTTTAATTAATTCAGGATTAAGCAAAAAAGAGGCAATAAAAATGGTAGCTAAAGAGCGAAACTTACCAAAAAATAAAATCTATCAGGAAGCTGTAAAAATAGAGATAAGCATGTCTACTCAATCATAAAGATAAAAAAACACCCTCTTCGTAATCGAAGGGGTGATTTTTAGAAACGAAACTTAAGCATTATGCATATCTTGGATGCAGTCTTTGCAGATGATTTTGTTTTTGAATGTAACAGTTTCACCAGCGTTACCACAGAATACACAAGCTGGCTCATATTTTTTCAAAATAATTTTTTCTTCATCTACATAAATTTCGAGAGCGTCTTTTTCAGCAATTCTAAGAGTTCTCCGTAATTCTACAGGTATTACAACACGACCCAGTTCATCTACTTTTCTTACGATACCAGTTGATTTCATCATGATGATGTTCCTCCTTTATTCGTTTTAATCTAATTTTCTAATCAAAGTATACCATGTTTACCATCTTAAGTCAATGCCGAATTCAAAAAACATATAAAATAGTTAAATCTTGATAAGGCGAAAATACTGTAAAAATGAAGATAATTTAAACTGAAATGTTGAAAAGTTGACTCTAAGAAAGATTATACAGAAGATTCCATTGTTTGTCAAGGAAAATTAACGACTTTGATTTCGATTTTTTTTACAAATCTACTTGACACGAATTGACTAAATCGGTTATGATAGAATAAAATTAGCTGTATAGAGAAAAATATTTTTAGAGGTTATGATGGGAAGAGTAAGAATCTGAAAGAATTACAGAGAACCGCGGTAGTTGAGAAGCGGTATTTGGAAGGATTCTGAAGATGGCCCCTGAACTTGAGGGTTGAAAAGCTTTAGCGTTAGTAGATCCTTACGGGATGGCATCCGTTAAGATTGCCTGAGTTTGAGTGTCTCTTATTTTCAGAGTGAAAGAACTCTTTGAGGTCATCAGTGTGAGCTGGTGATGAATTAGGTGGTACCACGGGAATTAACTCTCGTCCTTGTAAATAATTACAGGGGCGGGAGTTTTTATATTTTGAAGGGAGATGAAAAGATGAGTCAAAAAACATTTTACATTACTACACCTATTTATTATCCAAGTGATAAGCTGCATATCGGTCATACCTACACGACAGTTGCAGCAGATGCTATTTCCCGCTATAAGCGAATGAATGGTTATGATACATTTTTCCTGACAGGTACAGATGAACATGGCCAAAAGATTGAGCGGAGAGCAGCTGAACGGGGTGTTACGCCAAAAGAATATGTGGATGAGATTGTTAGCTGGATTAAAGTTCTCTGGAAAGAGATGGAGATTTCATATGATGATTTTGTTCGAACTACAGAGGAGAGGCATCACAAAGTAGTTGAAAGTATTTTAAAAACTGTTTATGACAAAGGAGATATTTATAAAAGTGAATATGAGGGCTGGTATTGTACTCCTTGTGAAACTTTCTGGACAGAGCGACAGTTAGAAGAAGGAAATTGCTGTCCAGATTGTGGTCGCTCTACAGAAAAGATGAAGGAAGAAAGTTATTTCTTTAAAATGTCAAAATATCAGGATCAATGGTTGAAGTTTATCGAAGAGAATCCTGGTTTTATCCAACCTGCATCTCGTCGAAATGAGATGATTAACTTTGTTAAACAGGGTTTGGAAGATCTTTGTATTTCTCGGAGTTCTTTAAAATGGGGAATTCCATTGCCAATTGATAAAGATCATGTGATCTATGTATGGTTTGACGCTCTTTCAAATTATCTTACCGGAATTAAGTATCTTGAGAATAAAGAGTTTTTCAATAAATACTGGCCTGCTGATCTTCATCTAGTAGGAAAAGAGATTATGCGTTTCCATACCATTCAATGGCCGATTATGTTGATGTCTGCTGGTTTACCTTTGCCAAAGAAAGTCTTTGGTCATGGCTGGTTAGTTTTAGATGGGGGTAAGATGTCCAAATCAAAGGGAAATGTAATTGATCCACTGAATTTGAAGAGAGAATTCGGTTTAGATGCGCTCCGTTATTATCTTTTACGGGAGATGTCATTTGGATCTGATGGCAATTATTCTACCGAAGCTTTGATCAACAGGATTAATTGGGATTTAGCAAATGATTTAGGGAATCTTTTGAATCGTACCATTGCTATGGTGAAGAAATATTTTGGTGGTGTGGTTCCAGAGGCTGGCCCTGGTACTGATTTTGATGCCGATTTAGAGGCAACTGCAGCTCAGTCTATTAAAAATATGGAAAAGAGTATGGATGAATATCAGATGAATGTAGCTTTAGAGGAGTTATGGATTCTAATTCGCCGTACCAATAAATATATTGATGAGACTCAACCATGGATTTTAGCTAAAGATGAAGAGAAGAAACCAGTATTGGGTACTGTATTATATCATTTGTGCGAATCTTTGCGTATGGTTGCGGTAGCTCTGAAGCCATTTCTAGTGGAAACTCCTTTGAAAATGGGTGAACAGTTAGGTATATTAGCTGAAATTGAAGCTGCACAATGGGAAGATACCAAGTGGGGATTATTGAAGTCAGGTACTGAGTTAAAGAGTGATGTTCAACCGATTTTCCCAAGGATTGATATGAAAGAATACTTCGAGAAAAAAGGTGTTGCTACAGAGGAACCAGCGAAAACTAAGAAAACTGCAAAACCTGAGCAGCAAAAGCAGAAGGAAGAAGATAAAGATAAGAAAGAGTGTATTACTTTTGATGAATTCCAGAAACTCGACTTAAGAGTTGCGAAAGTAATAGAAGCAGAATCAGTTAAGGGTAGTAATAAATTACTTAAAGTTCAGGTTGAAATAGGTGAAGAAAAACGCCAATTAGTCGCTGGAATAGGCAAACATTATAAACCTGAAGAATTAGTAGGTAAAAAAGTAGTTATGGTGTATAACATGAAACCTGCTAAAATCTTTGGAGTTGAATCTAATGGTATGATTCTCGCTGCTTCCACCGATGATGACAGTATTCTATCGGTAATTAATCCTGAAAAGGAATTGCCGACAGGGAGTAAAGTGAAATAAATTGGGAGGAAACAGGCTGCTGATGCTCATGTATATTGTGAGTATGTGGCAGCCTGTTTTAATTATATTTCTAGGAAAGATGAATACATACTTATAACTCCTTAACAAAGTCAGGTCTGACTCATCTCTTTTCTGAATAAGATAATACAAAACGTTCAGAAAGGGTGAGAAAGTTTGGTTTTACAGCGAAGAGATTTAATTTTGTTTATTTTGATATTTGCTTTTATCATGGGATTTTGTATCTTGCTAGGAGGTGTCTCTTTTTCTAAGGAGCAAATCAGTTATGTTTTTAATCCTTTTGCCTCTTTAATTCCAACAATGGCAACAGGAAACAAGGATTATGAGTTACCATTACCTATACCTTCAACGATTACAACAGAGATAGATCAAATAAGGTTAGATCTAGAACAGGTGACCGTCCATAAATATTATATTATATATTCAGTGATTTATGGTGATCAGAGTCATACGGCATATCATCTTTTTTTGACAGATCTTAAAAGAGAAGATTTAAGTCTTGATGATGTAAGTGAAATTTGGTTGGAGACAAACACAGGTGTACGAATTGATGAGATTGCTGAACCAACTATTTATGATTATCCTGAAGATCAACCTCTGAAATGGAAGATTGGAATTATTGCTAAATTTCCATATCAGAGCAGTAGAGAGGAACATAAATTATTTTTCCGCTATCAAGGAAAAGTTTATGAATTAACGGGAATTCAGTATTAATTTAGCTTTCAAAGTTTGGGTTAGTGCAAGTTTGCGTTTAATGGCATATGAAATATATAGAAAAAAGTTCCTTAAAAAAGTCAGCTCTGCATAGCTTTATGGTTGAGAGAAAGCTTAGTTTAGTGTTAATATTACATATTATTGGTTTACTTAGATCAGTTGAGCTGACTTAAGCGTCACTTTTTTCTATATATTTCATATGCCATTAAACGAGACTTTGCATTTGAATTGTAAAAGTTGAGTTTGATATAATAACTAGGTTATTATGTTGATTTCAATTTTAAAGTTTGCCCAAAATGTCTGCTACCTGTTGTACATCCTTGTCTCCTCGTCCAGAGAGGTTGACGATGATAATTTCATCAGAACGAAGGGTTGGTGCTAATTTGATTGCTTGGGCAATGGCATGAGAGCTTTCTAGAGCAGGTATTATTCCTTCGATTTGTGAGAGTACTTGGAATGCCTCGAGAGCTTCATTGTCATCAATAGTAAGGTATTCTGCTCGTCCTGAAGCTTTTAAGTGGCTGTGTTCTGGGCCAACCCCAGGATAATCTAATCCTGCTGCAATGGAATGAGTTTCACTAATCTCTCCATTTTCATTGGCTAACATATAGCATTTAAATCCATGAATAATCCCAGGTTTGCCATAAGTTAAAGGAGCAGCATGTTGACCAGTTTCGTTACCTTGGCCTCCTGGTTCTACTCCAATGATTTTAACTGAAAGAGCATTAATAAATGGGTAGAAAAGTCCGATTGCATTACTTCCCCCACCTACACAGGCGATTAGATAATCAGGTAAGCGTCCTTCTTTTTCAAGAATCTGCTTTTTGGCTTCTCGACCAATGATTGATTGAAAATTTCGCACCATCATAGGATATGGATCTGGGCCAACAACTGATCCCAACATATAAAAAGTAGTATCTCGATTCTCAATAAGATCATTCAAAGCTTCGTCAACTGCATCTTTAAGAGTACGTGTGCCACTTTTTACAGGGACCACTTTTGCTCCCAAAAGTTCCATTCGAAAAACATTCAATGCTTGACGCTCGGTATCTTTTTCTCCCATATAAACCACACATTCTATTCCAAAAAGTGCACAGGCTGTGGCAGTAGCTACTCCATGTTGTCCTGCTCCAGTTTCAGCGATAATTCGCTTTTTACCCATTCTTTTTGCTAAAAGAACTTGACCGATACAGTTATTGATCTTATGAGCACCAGTGTGATTTAAATCTTCACGTTTAAAATAAATCTTTCCTCCGTTTAGTTTTTTAGTTAATTTTTCCGCAAAATAAAGAGGATTAGGTCGTCCAACATACTCGCTTAAGTAATAGTCCAACTCATTAATAAATTCAGGATCGTTTTTATAGAGTTCATAGGATTCTTTAAGTTCTGTTAGCACTGGCACCAGTTCCTCAGGAACAAATGAACCACCGAATTCACCGAAAAAGCCATTATTAAAATTATTTGTATATGTTGTCATAAGTATTGATCTCCCTTCTTTTCTTTCAAATTAGATTCTAAAATCAAATTATTTTCAAATGTATTAACCATCACTATATATTTACGCCACCAACTATCTATCATAAAACCAGCCCCTTTCACATAAATAAAAAAACTCTTGCCCCTATAAAAGGGACAAGAGTTTTATTCTCCTGCGGTACCACCCTGGTTGACTTTGAAAGCGCATGCGCTTAAGTCCGCTCAGTCATGTACTATCATACATGGTCAATTGGTAACGGGTTGAATTCCCGGCAACGCCTACTTTTTGTTCGGGTTGCACTCGTAAGCCCATTCAATGTAGATCTCCGTACTGCATTCTCACCATCAGCAGCTCTCTGAAACTTCACTCTACATTTACTCTTCTTACTCATCGCTTTATTTTATATAATTTTTAACATTATAACATATTAAGTTGAAAAAGTAAATACCTTTTTTAAATTTTTTTGAGTTAGAAAGTTGAGTTATTAACTTTCAATAGGCTAAACTTGCTAAATTTTCTTATATTGACTATAATAATGTAGTGAGAAGATAGCTTGCGAAGGCGAGTAAAATAAGGGGGCTTTTTATAATGTTAATAGATACTCATGCTCATTTAGATTCTAAAAAATTTAAAAATGATCAAGCAGCAGTGATTAAGCGTGCTCAGGAAGCGGGGATAAAATATATTTTTAATATTGGTGCTTGTGAAGAATCTAGTAAGGAGTCAGTTGAATTAGCGAAAAAGTATTCACAAATTTATGCGGCAGTGGGAGTCCATCCTCATAATGCAATAGATGTAACGGGAGATACTTTAAGGAGTTTGCGAAAACTTGCTCAAGAAGAGAAAGTACGTGCAATTGGTGAAATTGGCCTTGATTATCACTACGATTTTTCACCTCGCGATGTTCAGCAACGAGTTTTTCGAGCACAACTAAGGATGGCTCATGATTTAAAAATGCCTGTGATCATTCATAGTAGAGAAGCCGATGAAGATACTATGAGAATTTTAAAAGAAGAAGAAGTTGATAAATTGGGTGGGATTATGCACTGTTTCGCAGGTGACCTTGCTATGGCAGAAGAATGTTTACGATTAAATTTAAAGTTAGCTTTTGGTGGTGTCATTACTTTTAAGAATGCTAAAATGACTCAAGATGTAGTAAAGACAATACCATTAAAACATCTTTTGATCGAAACAGATTCACCCTATTTAACTCCAGTTCCTCATCGTGGTAAGAGGAATGAACCTGCTTATGTTGTACAAGTAGCTAAAAAAATTGCGAAAATTAAAGGCATTGAATTTGAGGAGGTAGTTCGGGTGACTACTCAAACAGCTATGGAATTATTTAAGATTAGGGCAAAAGAACTACTATAATGTAACTTTAGTCAGCAAAAAGAATCAGGAATTTTATGATATAATTAAAATACAAACTATATATGAGGGGTGATTTAATTGAAAAGAGCAATTGGATTGTTAATGGTAGTCTTATTGGCTGGATTGATTGTCGGTTGTGGGATAATTGAGAAAAGTGATACTGCACAACTTTCTATCAAATTAACAGACGCTCCTGCTGAAGGAATTGATCAGGTTTGGGTAACGATTACAAAGGTTGAAATTTCAAAAGAGGATGCGGGTAAGATTTTATTGAGAGACTTTGGTGATGATCCTTTTGAGGTTGATCTGCTAACACTACGGTTTGATGAGACGTTGTTAGGTGAAAATGAATTACCTGTAGGTACTTATCACAACATCTGGTTAACTATTGATGATAGTGTGGGGAGTAATTATGTAGTACGGGTTGATGGTACTGAGCATGATTTAAAAGTTCCAAGTAATAGATTCAAGATTCCACATACATTTACAATATTAGAAGGAGATATTGTTGAACTTGTCTTAGATGCAGATATAAAAGGATTTATTAACTTACGTGGTAATGAACAACATAATAATGGATATTGCATTACCTCTACAGCTATCAGAGTTATCGATAAAAAAGTGACTGCTAACTTAGTTGGAAGAGTTTTAGATAATCAGGAATCTCCTATTGTTGATGTAAATGTCGATGTAAATCTTTATGATGAAGATGATGAGATAGTAGTTGGTACAATAGCCCTTGTAGAAGATTTATATGATAATGATGGAGAGCTTCGTCATCCAGCAGGTTCATTTATTATCAAGGGTATTTCTGCTGGAAATTATACGCTGGAAGTAAAAGCTGAAGGGTATGGAGTATATACTTCAGAGCCGATTACAGTTATCGAAGGTGAAAATCAAACTTTAGAGACGATAAACTTGATTCCGATAGAAGGTTAATGGTCTGTTTTGCCCAAAGTGAACTTGTTCAGCTAAAGCTGAACATCGGGGCTTCAGTGGGGGATTCTATCCCCACTGAAGATTAAAATAGTTGCCCCACTTATAGAAGTGGGAGTCTTATCTCAAAAGATAAAAATTTTTAAGATGACAAGAAAAGTTGCTGGGAGCATTTTAGGTGCAACTTATTTTTGCCATCTTTTTTTTTAAATAAGTTATTCATTAATTTATATTTCTATAATAACTTTAATCTGGATAATTTGTATGATATAATAAGATGTGAGTAATTTTTTTTATAAAGCGATTTCGGCTATTTCGTAATATTGTCTTGTATGTTCGATAATCTTTTCTCCAATAAGGAATAATTAATATAAAGGTATAATTAGAGGAGGAGAAAAGATGAAAGAAAAACGTTGTATTCAAGAACCTATTGTGGCTATCACTGCCAATCCATTTGAAGGTGATGCATTGACTGAAGCATTGAACATGTTACCTTTAGAAAATTTGGTTCAATCGGGTGATACTGTGGTTATTACACCGAACTGGGTGAAAAATCTTCCACCTGAAACAGGTGTAATTGTTGGTCCAGAAACTTTACGGCAATTAATCCGTTATTTTAAGTCTAAAAATCCAAAAAGGTTGGTAGTGGCTGCAGGATCGGGAAGTTTATCAACAACACAAGTTTTTCATGAGATGGGATATAGTGCTGTAATTACAGAGGAAGAGATAGAGTATATAGATCTAAATTATGGGCCATATATTGAGGTTAATTTAGATCACGATGCACCATCTGTAACTAAAATCAATCGTTTATATGAAGAGACAGATGTTTTGATATCTTTTACTCAGATTAAAGCTCATGAGGAATCTACGGTTTCATTAGGAATGAAGAATATCGCTTTAAGCTGGCCTCCAGCAGAGATTCATGGTTTTCCTAAAAAAAATACAGGCATTCATACAAAACTTCATGATTTTATTCGCGCAATGGCCCTGAAAATGACGATTGATCTTACCATTTTAAGTGGAGATAAGGGGATGATTGGGACTGGCCCTGATGGAGGAAAACCAGTAGACACAGATTTAATTATTGCTGGAACCGATCCAGTAGCAGTGGATGTTGTCGGAGCGAGATTGTTGGGGTTTAGACCTCAAGCTGTCAATTATCTTGATCAATTGATTCGAAAAGGCTATGGTGAGGGTGATTTGACAAAAGTAATTTTAAAGGGAATTCCTCTAAATGAAGCGGAAAAACTTTTCTCTGAAGCAGCTTTTGGTTATCAAATCATTTTAGATGAAAAAGAACTCTTACCCCTCCATATTTAACGACATTTCAGAAGGCGAAGTCCCCCTCCTCTATAGTTGGGGGGTAGATTTTTTATAATAATTTCAAAACTTTAGTGGGAGACCACTTCTTGAAGGGGCAAAATCTCCTTCTGAAGTCGTTAAACTTAAGAAATAATAACGTAGTTATTATTTCAACTTTAACACAGAAAATAATGGATATTATTTTCTGAAGGATTTTTAAAGGAAGTTGTCGAAAAAAGAAAGTAAATCTAAAAAAGGGGTATTAGTTTTATGAAAAATAAACTCGCACCTAAGTTACTTGATGAAATTGTGGAACGCACTCTTCAAAGTCTAGAACAAGGCAAAATTGAGATTTTTGATATAGCGGAAACTACTAGGAACGAGATGGAACGGATTAAAGTGGATTTAGAGAAAATTAAGAAAGAGACTTCACAAGTGATTAGCCAGGTTGATCAGATGGAGATTATTAATAAAAAAGCTCGGATTCGTTTATTAGAAGTAAGCCGTGATTTTGAGTATCATACTGAGGTTGAGATTAAAATTGCTTATGAAAAAGCAGAAGAAACTCTAGTAAAGTTAACACTTTTACGCGAAAAAGAAGAAAACTTACGTAAACAGCGTGATGAGTGTGAACGTCGTTTGATTAATATGAAAAAAACCGTTAAAAAGGCAGAAAATTTAGTAGGTCAGGTTGGAGTTGTATTGGATTTTTTATTGGGAAGTTTGAATGATTTGACGAGTCAGATGGAAGATCTTCAGCAGAGGAGGCAGTTTGGAATTCGAATTATTCAAGCTCAAGAAGAAGAAAGAAAACGGGTCGCTCGTGAAATTCACGACGGCCCTGCTCAATCAATTGCGAATGTTGTTTTTAGAACTGAATATGCTGAGCGATTGTTAGAAATTGATCTGAAAGGTGCTAAAGAAGAACTCCATGATTTGAAAGCTCAGGTTCGCAATACTTTACAGGATATTAGAAAGATTATTTTCGATTTACGTCCAATGACTTTAGATGATCTTGGATTGATCCCTACTTTACGTCGTTACTCAGATAAATTTTATGAAAGATCTGGAGTTAAGGCTGAATTAATCGTGATTGGAAATGAGGAAAGATTACCACAGTCAATTGAGGTATCAATTTTTCGTATTGTCCAGGAAGCTCTTACTAACATACATAAGCATGCTCGGACAAAAAGTGCACTTTTAAAGATTGAATTTCAGTCACATCAATTAAACTTAGTGATTGAAGATCGTGGAGTAGGTTTTGATATTGATAGTGTAGAGAATAAAACTGGTGATAGGGAAAATTATGGATTGATGAGTTTGAATGAACGAGCAGAATTAATCGGTGGAAATTTAAAGATTTTATCTCAAATAGGTCAAGGGACAAAAATTCTGGTAAGAATTCCATTAAGAGGGGAGTGTTTTGAATGAGGAAGATAAAAGTCTTAGTTGCTGATGACCATCTTCTTGTGAGGGAAGGGGTTTGTAAATTATTAGAATTAGATGAAAGGATAACAGTTGTTGGTGAGGCGGTAGATGGAGAAGACGTGATTCAAAAAGTAAAAGAGTTAAAACCAGATTTGATTTTGATGGATCTAAATATGCCTAAATTAACAGGAATTCAAGCTTCTTATCAGATAAAAAATCTCTTTCCCGATATTAAGATCATTATTTTGACAATTCATGATGATGAAGAATATATTTTTGAGGTTTTAAAGGCAGGTGCAGAAGGGTATCTCCAAAAAGATGTTAGTGCCGAAGAACTACGTTCTGCTTTGCGAATGGTTTTTAATGGTGAAACATTGTTTCCAACTTCTGTGATCAATCGTGTCATGGGGCGACAACGTCGGCGAAAAGAAGAAAATATTGAAGATATTCTCACTGAACGAGAGATTGAAGTTTTGGAAATGATGGCAAAAGGGAATAGTAATCGATCTATTGGAGAGAAATTATTTATAAGTGAGAAAACCGTGAAAAATCATGTAAGTAGTATACTGAAGAAGTTGGAAGTTAAAGATAGAACTCAGGCAGTAATTTATGCAATAAAAAAAGGCTGGGTAGATGTAAAGTGAACTTGTCCAGCTAAAGCTGAACATCGGGGCTTCAGTAGGGGATTCTACCCCCACTGAAGATTAAAAACAATTCCCACCACTTATTGAAGTGGGGGTCTTAACTCAAAAGATAAAGTGTTTTTTTGTCAAATTAGGTCTAATGACCTATGGTGTGGAAATAATTTCTATGCTATAATTAAAACATGAAGTACACAGCTCACAGTTGATAAAGGCAAACCTATTGAAAAGTAGGGACGCAAAGCCAAGGGTCTAAGGTTTCGATTTTCGGGATACTTGCAAAAGTAACAGGAAAATTTTAGAAACTAAGACAGCCGGTTGCCACTTAGGGCAGGTCAAACATGCACATGACCTATTCTCTTTTGGCAACTCAGGAGAATGGGTTTTTTTATTCCCATCTCCAACCTGTGGGTGCCACTCTAAGCTCAAGGAGGTGAAATAATTAAAAATGTTAACCTTTTTGAAGAACTATTTCATTGAAGAAGATGGACAAGGCTTAGTCGAGTATGGATTAATAATAGCGTTAGTAGCACTAGTTGTGGTTGCCGCATTAACTTTGATTGGTGGCAGTTTAACTACTAAGTTAAACGATATTGCAGGCAGTATTAGCGAATGATTATATTGTTGTAATATCTAGTAATGAATTGTGCATGTAAGATTGAGTGTTCGAGTTCCTCCCTCGGATACTTGTGGAACAATGAACGGATTTTTGTAAGAATTAAATTCTCCTTTGTTTTCGAATTGAAGGTTTATGATTGAACTGTCCTCCTCGGTCATAAGCCAAACCAAATTGTATTAAAAATAGATAAAAAAATTAATTAACACTAATTAAATCTTGAGGATGTCCTCCCTCAAGAAATAAATTGAATGAATTGAATGAATTGAATGAAACCTGAGAGTCCTCCTCAGGAAAAAGAAATTCTCTTAAAATCCTCCAAAAAGATAAAAATAAATAGAAATTAAGAATCCTCTTTGAAACCTCCTCAAAGGATTATAGACCCTACTTAATGCTTGCATTAAGTAGGGTCTTATTACACTAGTAGATAAAATTGGGTGCATGTACCTAGGATGTGGAGAACATTATGCGACAATAGTATTGATGGAGAAAGGAGGGAGTAATATGCTTCAAATTTGTAGAAGGATCATAAAAGGTGAAAAAGGCCAGTCTATGGTAGAGTTGGCTTTAGTCCTACCTATGATCCTTTTGTTATTGATGGGGATTGTTGAATTTGGTCGTCTTTTCCATACATACTTGGTAATTACACAAGGAAGTCGGGAAGGTGCTCGGTTGGCAGTAGTTGGTGAGAGTGATCAGCAAATAATTGCAAAAATAGAACAGGTTACTGCTTCCTTGAATGTAGAAAAACTTTCGATTCAAATAAGTCCCGGAGCGAATGAAAGAATTCGAGGTGTTTCAGTTCAAGTAAGTGTGAGTTATGAATTGGATTTGATTGTTCCTAACCTTTTTGAATTACTCCCAGATCCTTTTATCCTCACTTCCAATACTTTCATGAGAATGGAGTGAGTGCGATGATTGAAATAAAAGGTGAAAAAGGTAGTGTAATACTAATTGTTACTTTGATGATGACGGTGTTGTTGGGTTTTATAGCTCTTGTTGCTGATCTGGGTCTTCTTTTTTTAGAAAAAAATCGCTTAAGTAATGCAGTGGATGCAGCTGCTTTAGCTGGGGTGCAGGAATTGCCATTTGATATAGCTGCAAGTATTTCGGTAGCAGGTGATTATTTAAATCGAAATATGAAAGGATTGCAGGATAGTCAGGTGACTATATCAAAGGATAACAAGGAGATTCAGGTTGTAGCTAAAAAAAATTTACAATTTGCTTTTGGACCATTATTTGGGGTATCCTCCAAAGAAATTGAAGCTACAGCTAGAGCAAGAATTGATGTTGTTACAGCTATATCTGGGGTAGTTCCACTTGCTGTAGTTAGGCAAAACTTTGTTTTTGGGAAACAATATATGCTCAAACTAGGTGCTGGACAAGGTGAAGGTCAGTATCATGGAAATTTTGGAGCTCTTGCCTTGGGAGGTAAAGGAGCATCAGTTTATCGACAGAATTTGGCTGAAGGCTATAGTGGAGTATTACGAATCGGCGATTGGGTGCTTACTGAACCTGGTAATATGGCTGGCCCGACAGTTCAAGGGGTTAGGGATAGACTAGAAGCGTGTCCAAATAGCACTTATGATAATTTTCCTAAAAATTGTGAACGCCTAGTGATTGTTCCAATTGTGGAATCACTTGAAGTACATGGAAGAAAAGATGTAAAAATTAGTGGTTTTGCAGCTTTTTTCTTAGAGAGTACCTCTAAACGCGGAAATAATAGCAATATAGTTGGGAGGTTTATTCGATATGCTGCTCAGGGAGAGATTGGTTCAGGTGAAGATTTTGGATTAAAAGCAGCAAAGTTAATACAGTAGGGGAGGATTGATGATGAGGAAAGGAATTGTGCTGCTAATTGCAGTTATGCTAGGATTAGCTTCTTCGATTGGTATATATATGTATCTACAATCTAATGAAGATGCTGAAGTATTTAAAGAAATGGCAAAGGTAGTTGTTGCAGTGAAAGATATTCAACCTAAAGAAAGGATAACCATTAATCAGCTAGCAATAAAAGAATTTCCCCAAGAGATGGTTCATTTTGAATCTGCTAGCAGTGTTGATCAGGTGGTAGGCCTTTTTGCTAGAGATCAAATTTTGATTGGAGAACAGATTCTTAAACCTAGATTGATTAGAGGGTTTGAGGATTACGGAATTGTTGTAAAAATTTCTCCTGGATTTCGAGCTATGGCAATTCCGGTAGATGAGGTGAAAGGAGTAGCGGGTTTTATTCGCCCTGGTGATTATGTAGATATTATTGCTGGATTTGATGAAATGACTATGGGTGAAAATATGGCAAAACGTATTTTGCAAAAAGTATTTGTATTAGCAACAGACCAAATATTGGATGAAGATAATCGAACTCCTCAAGAAAATACTACAGTTACTGTTGCTGTCCCTCAAGAAGAAGTTTCAAGTCTAGCTCTTGCTCTAGATCATGGAGTTGTTAGATTAGTTTTACGACCTATTGAAAACCATTTTGAACAGCCTGAAGAAAAAGTAGTACTGAATGAGGTTATGAAGGATGATAAAGAGGAACCTATTCAGAAACCTACTCAAAAACCACCTACAAAATCTAAATCTGGGTTAAGTCAATTGACCACTACACCTAAACCAAAAGCTGAATCACAAACTTCTTCGGCCACTGCTTCACAAAAAGAAAAATCCGTAAAGGTAGAGGAAGTTAAGGAGGATAAGCAATTGGTTAAAGAAGATGAATCTAAAAAATCTTATGTAGTTGAAGTTATTCGCGGAACTGAACGGACTTTGGTGACAGTAGAGGATGATTAAGGAGGAGTTAAGATGAAGAGGTTTAATTGGTTATTGTTGATGACTTTTTGTGTTATTCTTTGCACTCTATCTATTCAGGCAGAAGAATTAGATGAAATTTTGACTGTGCCAGCGGGTCAATCTCATCTTTTAAAATTTGAGAATGTTGAACGGGTAGCTGTGGCGGATCCTAAAATTGGCGAGATTGTTGTGATTTCTCAAACAGAAGTTTTAATTAATGGAATTCAAGAAGGAGTAACTACTCTTCATATCTGGACTACGGATGGTTATGAACGAATGATTTTGCGTGTTTTTGTGGATACCTCTTTTACTGCAGATCAGATTAAGCAAGTTATTAGTAATCCAGAGATAGAGGTAATTAAGATAAAGGAGACGGTTATTTTAAAAGGTACTGTAGATACTTTTCATGGAAAAGATGAGGCAGTTCAAATAGTTGAGAGTTTGGGTTATAAAGTTATGGATTTGATAAAGATTAGGCAATCGTTACAAGTACTGATTCGTGCATATATTGCTGAAGTGAATCGGGAAGATATTGAGAATTTGGGTCTTGAATGGGGTGGTTTAGTACGGGGAGTTTTTCAACCAGGCCAAATCACTTTTGGGCAGGTAAATATAAATACTTTACTGAATCAATTAGATCTTTTAGGATTTCAATTAAAAGCAATGGAAAAAGAGAATCTGACTCGAATTCTCGCTGCTCCTGAATTGGTTGCTATGAGTGGGGAATATGCAGAGATTTTGATTGGTGGGGAAATTCCAGTTTTAAAAGATGATGGAGTTGTCTGGAAACCATATGGAATTATTTTAGCAATGACTCCTGAAATTTTAGAGGATGGTCAGATAAAGTTATCTCTTGAGCCAGAAGTAAGTACAGTGGATTGGGATAACGCTATAAAAGTGGGTGATTATAAGATTCCTGCTTTTAAGACTCGTCGAATAAAAACTAAAGTAATCGTAGGAAATGGTTCCACCATTGTTTTAGGAGGATTAATAGGCCAGAATGAGATTAAAGAGATTCAGAAGGTGCCATTTTTAGGTGATATTCCGATATTAGGTGAATTTTTTCAAAGTCATAATTTACGCGAAGGACAAAGTGAACTTGTGGTTTTGGTTCAAACCTGGATATTGAATGATGAATTAATGCAAAAAGTATATCAGGAGAAGAAACCTTTGATTGAAAAATCAATCATTGACATAGATAGTTCTAGGTAAGAGGAGCAATAAAATAGTAGTTAAAATCATAGATAATTATAGTTATATATGGACACATATATTTAGCTATAAGCTGTTTTATTGCTTTCAAGCCAAGGTGAATGTGAGTTTCGAAAGTTACTTTGCATGATGAACTAGGTTAGTATGAAAGGTAAAGACATACCCATGAGTGTATCCATCAGCTT
>DAOVRZ010000160.1:0-7862 GCA_030627905.1 Halanaerobiales bacterium | reverse complement strand
TCGTGATTGCTTAGCACAAGGATTAAAGGGTAGATATGATTATCTTGATGGAATTACAATTGCTCAAAGTTGTCTCCATATTAGACAAACTTTTACAAGTTGGGATCTCCATATTCCTGTGGATTTTAAATATTATTTACCGCATCCTATGCACGTTCAAAGTCCTCAAGCTGTTCCTTATTTAATAGAAGAGCTAAAAGAATTCAAGAAAGCTGTAGAAGAATGGACCGGTAAAGAAATAACTGATAAGGATCTCAAGCGAGGAATCGAGATTATGAATAATAATCGCCGTCTTTTGCAGCAGGTATATGAGCTTAGAAAAAAGCCAAATCCACCATTGACGGGTCTTGAAGCAATGCTTATGGTTGTATCTTCCCAAATGACTGATAAACGAGAACATAACAAAGCTTTAGAAGAACTTTTACAAAAACTTCCCTCAAGAAGTTTAGATGAGCCAAGTGAACGTCTAATGATATTGGGCTCTGAAGATGATGATACTGAATTTATAGCAATGGTTGAAGATTTAGGCGCAAGAATCGTTATTGATGAACATTGTACTGGTACTCGATATTTTTATGAGGAAGTAAATACAAATGGAGATGCCCTATCTTCAATAGCAGAACGGTACGTGAAACGTGTGCCATGTCCAAGCAAAGACTGGCCTGTAAGAACACGGGTAGACCACATTGTTAAATTAGCAAAGGAATATGATATACAAGGAGCTATCGTTATGCAAATGAAGTTTTGCGACCCTCACGAATTGGATATCCCTGCAATCAAGAAAGCCTTAGAGAATGATGTTGGAGTTCCTACAATATTCCTTGAATTTGATGTTACTGTACCAATTGGTCAATTCAAAACACGTGTTGAGGCATTTCTTGAAATTTTAAGAGAGGATGATTTATTTTAGATTTTAGGTGATATTAAAATGGTAGAAACTAAATATCCAACCGAACCATTAAAATGTTGGAATAAAGCTAAAACTCTTAGAGAGAATTATTATAAAGATTTTGCTGAGGCTCATGAAAAAGGGGGCCTTCGATGGGCAGGAGGAGCCTGGTCTTTTGATGCAATTCCTGCTGGTTTAGGAGATGATGTTTATTCTTTAACGGGAGAACCTTATGGTGCGACTGTTGCATTTAATGATAAATTTGCTTTAGAATGTCATGAAGCAGCTGAAGCTAGGGGATTTGCACGAGATCTCTGTGCTTATATGCGTATTTATTGGGGATCTATACTTATTAACAAATATGCATGGCCACAATTTTCGGAAGAATTTCCAAAACCTGACTTTATATGGCAAGATCATATTTGTTGTTCACATGCTAAGTGGTATCAAGTAGCAAGTGACCTCGAAGGAGGAATTCCTATGTTTAGTATTGATGTATCAGTGGGACCATATGAAGAACTAACTGATCACAAAATCAACTATGTTGTAGGACAAATGCATGATGGCATTAAATGGCTTGAAAAAGTAACTGGAAGAGATTATGATGATGAATTATTAATTAAAGCAGTTAAGAATGAGTTTCGTTCATGTCATTATTGGTCTGCGATATGTGAGCTCAATAAAGCAATTCCCGCACCTTTAGATGAAAAATCAATGTATTCTTTATACGTTCTTGGCACGTTAAAAAAATCAGCTCAATGGACGGCAGATTTTTACGAAAAAGAGTTATATCCTGAGATAAAGGATCGAGTCGCACGAGGTATAGCAGCTGTAGGGAATGAGAAATGTCGTATTATGACAGATACTCAACCTCCGTGGGCATTTTTAAGAATTTTTCGTTATTTAGAACAGTATGGTTGCGTTTCAATTGGGAGTCTTTATATATTTGGTCTTATTGGGTTGTGGGAAGTAAAAGAAGATGGAACATGGGGTCCAAGATCTATTCCTGATATTGAATTAACTAATAGGGATGAGGCTTTACGAGCTCTTGCTGAATGGAATTTAAGTAAACCAGAATGGCAACATTTTTATCATCCAAAGCTAAAATCTGATATGATGATTCGGATCGCTAAGGAATGGAAATTAGACGGCGTTTTTCTGCATTTTAATAGAGGGTGTGAAGGTTTAAGCCTTGGAATAGCAGAAAATCGTTTAGCTATTCAAAAGGCTGGGATTCCAACAATGCCATTTGAAGGAAACATGGGAGATGAGAGAGAGTTTGATCTTGAGCGAACTATGAAGCGTGTAGACGCTTTTATGGAATCATTAGGAATAGAAAAATTTAAACAATAATCAAATTACAGATATTTTTTTAATTTATAGTTAAATTCAAAAAATAGTTTACTAATAAAAATTTACAAAAAGAAAGAAATGAGTTAATATGATAACAGTAGGCATCGATTGCGGTTGTAAAAATACCAAAGTTTTAATTTTGAAAGATGGGAATATCTTATCGACAAGTTTGGTTTTAAGTGGATTTGATCAAGAAAAATCGGCTGAGGAAGCATTAAAAAATGCTCTTGATAAGGCTGGAATTAGTCGTAAAGATGTTGAGCATATTACTGTTACTGGAGCTGGAATGGATGCTATTAAGTTTACAGATACTAATATAACTACAATTACTGCCGATGCTCGTGGAACTTATTTTATTTTTCCTTCTGTACGCACTATAGTTGATATAGGAGCAGAAGAAGGAATAGTTGTAAAGCTTGACGAACATGGTAAAGTTAAAGATTTTGGTATAAATGAGAAATGCGCTGCTGGAGCTGGCGCGTTTTTAGAAGCTATGTCTAGAGCATTAGAAGTAAATATTGAAGAAATGGGAGAACTTTCCTTAAAATCTACAAAACAAATTCCAATGAACGCACAATGTACAATATTTGCAGAATCCGAAGTCGTTTCATTAATTCATCAAAAAACTAAGAAAGAGGATATAATCCGAGCCGTACATGATGCTATTGCAGATAGAAACACGAGTATGCTTCGTCAAATAGGGATTGAGAAAGATGTCTCATTGATAGGCGGTATGGCAAAAAATATTGGATTTGTAGATGCAATGCAAAGGAATTTAGGTTTTGATTTTTTAATACCAAATGAAATTGTTACCCCTGAATATGTGAGTGCGTTAGGAGCAGCACTTATAGCGAAAGATAAAATTGGAGGTTAAAATAATGTCAAATGCAGAATCAGAAAAGGAATATTGGAGATGGACCGAATCTCGCTATACTAACCCTGATTTAAATTGGGAAGATGGAGACATCATTTCTGCTGGTGTGGATGTTGGATCAGTCAGTACCCAAGCTGTAATAATGGTAGATGGTGAAATTTATTGTTATTCAAGCATGCGTACTGGAAGTAATAGTCCAGATAGTGCTACTAATGCTATTGATTGGGCACTTGAGGGTACAGGTTTAACTTTAGATAAAATTCAATATGCCGTTGGAACAGGATATGGACGTGTTAATGTTCCCTTCGCAAAACGAGCAATTACAGAAATTGCATGTCATGCACGAGGGGCGAACTTTATTTATGGTCCAGAAATTAGGACCGTATTAGATATGGGTGGTCAAGACTGTAAAGCAATACGCTGTGATCAACGTGGTAAAGTAACTGCTTTCCTTATGAATGATAAGTGTGCAGCAGGAACAGGAAGAGGAATGGAAGTATTTGCAGATTTACTTCAAGTACATATTAATGATGTAGGCAAAATGTCATTAGAGGTTGATGAAGAACCTGAACCAGTTAGTAGTACATGTGTAGTATTTGCAAAATCAGAAGCTGTTGGATTACTTAGAAAAGGTTGGCCAAAAGAAAAAGTTTTAGCAGCATATTGTTCAGCTATGGCACATCGAGTAGTGACTCTATTATTAAGACTAGGAATAGAAGAAAAATTTGCTATAACAGGTGGAATCGCTAAAAATATCGGAGTTGTTAAGAGATTAGAAGATGAATTGAACATTAAGGCCCCTGAGCCAAATATCGATCCACAACTTGCTGGAGCTATTGGTGCTGCCTTATTTGCCAAAGCTCTTGTCGAAAAAGAACGCAAAAAAGCTTAAATTATCATTTTAATAATAAAAAATAAGAGGAAGTAAATGGCAAAAGCAAATTATGGTTATAGGGACGGTTCAGGAGAATATTATATCACTATAGATACTGATTTGTGCAACTCATGCGGTAAATGTGTTGAAGTATGTCCTGTTGGTGTCTTAGAAATGGCTGAAGATGAATTAGATCCTTTGGGTGATGAGATCATTGCAATTGTTACTTTAGAACACCGCAAAAAAATAAAATACTCATGTGCTCCTTGCAAACCAAGTGGTGAGTCAAGAAAATTACCTTGTGTACTAGCTTGTGAATCTGGAGCAATATATCATTCTTGGTAGGATAAAAGATTTTACTAGTAAGTATTGTATCAAGCCATAATTTTTTTTAAGATTGTTTCTAGATTTAATTATTTTTAGAGAGTGTAAAAAATGGAAACTGTATCAATAACAATAAACGGGACTAAAGTTAACGCTAAGAAAGGAGATACCATTTTAGAAGCATCATTAAATGCTGGAATTTATATTCCTAGTCTTTGTGCCCACCCTGATTTACCACCATTGGTAGGATTAAATCCAGATGAATATATCTTCCAAGGAAATACTAGAATCAAAAATGATTCTTCTGATTTAGCAACTCAAGAACATCAAGGGTGTCAGGTTTGTATCGTTCAAATAGAGGGCATTGAAGGATTTCCTATATCTTGTAATACTTCAATAGAAGAAGGTATGGTAGTCTGGACGGATAAATTAGAGATTCAAAATATTCGCAGTGAGAAGTTAATGAATATCCTTACAAATCATCCTCATGCATGCTTAATATGTGCCCAACGTGAAGGATGTAGTCGTGAACCGTGTTCACCTAATGTTCCAGTAGAAGAGCGTTGCTGTCCAATTTTAGGGCGATGTGAATTACAAAAAGTTGCAGAATATATAGGAATTCGAGAAGATACTCCACGTTATAGACCTCAAGGACGTGCTATTATAGAAGATGAACCGCTTTACATTCGAAATTTTGAATTATGTATTGGATGTACTAGATGTGTTAGAGTGTGTCGCGATATTCGGGGTGTGGAAGCACTTGGATTTGTTTATTCCAATGGAGAAACTAAAGTTGGGAGTATTTCTCCTTCTCTCAAGGAATCCGGATGTAAATTCTGTGGAGCTTGCATTGAGGTTTGTCCAACTGGAGCGCTTACAGATAAAGATATTCTGTGGGCTGAACGTGAAAAACTACTTGTCCCCTGTAGAGACACATGTCCATTAGGCATGGATGTTCCACGATATATTCGATTTATTGCTGAGAAAAAATATTCTGAAGCAGCAGCAGTTATCCGTGAAAAAACACCTTTTCCTTCAGTTCTTGGGAGAGTTTGCTTTCATGATTGTGAAATTGAATGTCGCCGAAGTCAAATTAATGAGCCTATTGCTATTTGCGCATTAAAACGTTTTGCAATGGATTATGATAATGATTTATGGAAATCAAAAATAAAAATAAGCCCATCAACAGGGAAAAAAGTGGCAGTGGTAGGTTCTGGTCCTTCAGGTCTCACAGCAGCATATTATTTGAAAAGACTTGGACATTCTGTTAGCGTTTTTGAAACTTTTTCTCATATAGGGGGAATTTTGAGAGTAGGAATTCCTGAATATCGTTTACCACGAGCAGTCCTTCAAAAAGATCTTGATCATATTATGAGCATTGGAATCGATATTCAAACAGATAAAGTTATAGGAGAACATTTATCACTTGATGATTTGAAAGAACAGGGTTTTGACGCAATTTTTTTAGCCATTGGTGCTCAAAATATCAAAAAACTTAATATAGAAGGTTCAGATCTGCCAAATATTCTTTGGGGTCTTGAGTTTTTGAAAAAAGTTAATCTTGGTGAAGAAGTAAAGGTCAATGATAAAGTTATTGTAATTGGTGGGGGCAATGTAGCTATAGATGTTGCGTTAACAGCTCGACGACTAGGGGCTAAAGAAGTCCAGTTAACTTGTCTAGAGTGTAGAGAAGAGATGCCTGCTCATGAATGGGAAATCCAAAAAGCTATAGATGAGGGTATAATACTTAATTGCTCCTGGGGACCAAAAAAAGTAACTGATACGAATGGTGAAGTGTCTGAGGTAGAATTTATCCATTGTGACGCTGTGTTCGATGAAAGTGACAGATTTAATCCTATTTTTGATGAAAATAATACGAAGCATATGAAAACCGATATGGTAATAATAGCTATAGGACAAATTCCTGAATTATCTCTCTTGGGGAGTGAGATTAAAATTCAGGTCTCTCCTGAAGGTTTAATTCAAGTAAAAGAGGGAACTTTAGAAACAAATATTCCGGGACTTTTTGCTGGCGGCGAAGTAATAGGTAGCCCTAGTTCTATTGTGGATGCAATTGAGATGGGTCGTAAGGCCGCTTCTTCAATTGATAAATATTTAGGAGGCACTGGTGAAATTGAAGATATGTTAATTGAACCAGATATTCCTAATCCTTGGTTGGGACGCGATGATAATTTTTATGATGAACCCCGAGTTCAAATGCCACTCCTTTCATCTAATGAACGTAATAGTAGTTTCAAGGAAATTGAATTGGGTTATAATGAAACTTCAGCTTTAAAGGAAGCAAATCGATGTTTAAGATGTGATTTACGTCTTGAAATCTCTCCTATAGTGCTTCCCCCCCAAAAATGGTTAGAATTAACTAAAGAGAATATTCAAATTGTGCCTGAGATTGAAGGAGCTATTCATATCTTAAATGAAAATCAAGAGATAATATTAATACAAGGAACTCCGAATTTACGTTTAGCATTGGAAGAACAATTATCAATTAATTCTAAGGCTTGTTACTTTAATTTTGATGAAGACCCGATGTATACAAAAAGAGAGAGTGAATTACTTCAACAGTTTATGCAAGAATTTGGAAGATTCCCTGAGGGGAATGAGGAACTTGATGATGATCTTTTCTAAATTCAAATACTCCACCACCTATAACATCTTCTAATCGCAATCTTATGAATTTATTTATTTTAAATTCTTTCATAAAGTTGATGAATAATATTTTCTACTTCTATGAATATAGTGATAAATTTGATATAATTGTATTTTCACTTTACTGAATTAAACAATTGCTAATAATAAGTATTATTTTTAGATTTATTTAAATTACAAACGAGAAATAAAATACTTATTATTCGATTTTTCATTATCTATTCTATGGTAAAAGAGTTAATCACTATTGAAACCGGGAGGATTAGCGAGTATTTATATCACATTGATGTTCATGCTTATGGAGCACCCCGAATGCTTTCCGTTTTTGTTGCTCAATTTGACGACTCAAGCTTATTGATTGACTGTGGATCCTCTTTAGACACGAAAAAGCTCGTTAGATTTTTAAAAAAATTGAACATCGATTTAGCTTCTTTTAAATATCTTACTACCACTCATGCGCATTTTGATCATAATGGAGGATTATGGCAGCTTTACGAGATCTTAAAGGATTACAACCCCGAAGTTAAAATCCTTACAAACCAAAAAACTAAAGAATTACTTAACAATTACGAAGAGCATTTGGCTCGCGGAAAGCGAACTTATGGAAATTTAATAGGTTCGATGAAACCTATTGAGGAAAGTGCATTTCAAATAGTAGAACCTAGCACAAACTTCAATTCAGAAGCAAACGAACTCGATTTTATCGATTCTTTTACGATTAATGGTTCAGAAGTTAAATTGGGTATTTTAAAAACACCAGGACACACTCCAGACCACCAGTGTCCTATATTTGTTAGGGATAATTTAATTGACTTTATACAACTTGGAGAAAGCGTGGGGACAATTTACCACTCTTCAGAATTAATAACTATGCCAACATC
>DAOVRZ010000046.1:0-40048 GCA_030627905.1 Halanaerobiales bacterium | reverse complement strand
CTGGTCATGATCTGATCTCCTCCAGTACCTGATGGTTTAATCTCTTCATGACCATTATACTTCATAATCCAGGTTTGGAGTTGTTTTTTTGAACGTAATCCATATTTCATGCTGATATCCCTCAAAGAACCGGTGCCTGCCAAGTAATCTTCAACAGCTGCTATCTTCAGTTCTTTAGAATAGCTTGTATTCCTTTGTTGAGGGAGTAGTCCAGATTCTCCCATTGATCGATAAATTCTAATCCATTCGTTAACCGATCTCTGATTAACTGATAGTTCATCACTAATTTTTTGAACACTCTTAATACCATTTAAGTAATCTTTTACTGCCGTTACCTTCACTTCAAATATAATTTTAGGCTTTCTTCCCATGATAAAACTCCCCTCATAATAAACAGTTATATTATTTTAACTGTCTACCATAAGGGGAGCATATCAAGCAATAAGCTTGCAGGGGTGTTTTTTTAGTTCATTTTTGAAGATATATATTCTTTTAAGTCATACATTTTAATCTCAGAACTATCAGTTAAATCTCGTAAAGTGTTTTCTGGAGTTAATCCTAATTGTTCAAAGTTAACATTGAATTTTTTTTCTAACATTTCTTTAGTTACTCCCCACTCAAAAACTTGTGACAGCGGTGTTCCCCCTTTAGGCTCAGTATATGTCTCGGTATGCGGGGCAATGGTAGATGTTGGTTCAGTTATATTCTCAACCGCTTCAGAATCTGGTTCAACTAATCCTATATAGGCTGCTACAAATTCTTGAACATCAGAGACACCCAAATGCTCTTCTGCTATTCCTTCCAGTTCTAATGCTTCAAGATTTTTTAGTTGACTATTTACTGGGAAGGATTGAGGTAAGTTTAGACCTTTATAGAAGTCACCTTTTGGAATTTCAAAGAGTTCTAATACTTCTGCAACAGTATATGATCCTCGAATATCATATGGATCATAATTTTCCTCAAAAGAGCCATTTTTTATTAATTTTGGAGTTGTAGTTCTTTCAGTTCTCCAATAGCTAGTTAACATGGAACCACCAATTGTTAAACCAAAACATAGAAAGATAATCAAGGTAAGAGTGTAAAAGTTTAACTTTTTCATTATTCGCTCACCTCGTTAAATTTTCCAACTTGATATTCTAAGGTATCAGATTTAGCCGGACAGATAGAAACACATTTACCACAGCGAACACAGATAGAAGAAGTAATTTTTGATTTATTATCTACATCAATATCCATAGGACATTCGCGGTTACAGATTCCACAATCTAGACATTGTTTTTCGTTTCTATGAATTTTAAAGATACTGATTTTATTAAAGAGTCCATTGATTGCTCCTAAGGGGCATGCATATTTACACCAAGCTCTTTCTTCAATTAATCCTGCTAGGATAGTAATGCCAAGTATTACAAAAGATATAATGCTAAGCTCATCTGACCAGATATTAAAGAGAGTATGATATGGATCATATGGTGCAAAGAAGAGTTTACCAGTTTCAACAGTTTTGTAGAGTATGATAGCAAGGAAAATATATCTAAAAGCTTGTAAAAAAGGTTTGATTTTCTTTGGAATAAATTTGTTATAGCGTTTTTTGAAAATTTTTCTGCCTAAACGTCCGATGTATTCTTGAACTGTACCGAAAGGACAAATCCACCCACAGAAAGCTGCACCTAAGAATATGCCCATAGCTATTACACTCCACATTAGAACTATATTAGATGTATGAAGTTTCTTAACAATAATATCCTGTGTAATCATACTATAAAGGGTTGCTATACCGCCAAGAGGACAGATTGCATGGAGATTTGGATTAGAAGGTAAGAATGACCATCCTTTTTCTGCTACTAAATGATTAAATGAGATTAAGAGAATCAGAATCAAAAAGATTGCCTGAACCGTGTAACGGATTTTTTGTGATTTCATTTGTTTTGCCTCCTCATAAATTTTTCTTGTCAAACACATATACACCTACATTCTAATGCACAAACCGTGCCAACTTTAAAAAAGCGATACAGATGGCGTGATTACGTATTTTAAAAATATGATTTGCGTTATTTATGAGATAAGTGTGAAAAAATTGCATAGTAGAAGAAAAATATAGTGTGCAAAAGTTACACAGTTTCATTAGTGGTATGCATTTTTTAGCAGGTAAATATACTTTTGTGTAGAAATCTTTTTAGAATCTGGTTTTTATAGAAAGGAGAAGTGTTGTGAAAAAAAAATCCACTCCGTTTCACTGGCTATTTTCTGCTGTCTGGGTGATTTTGATATGCTCTGTAATCTTTTTTTTGGTTTCTTCATATTTAAAGGAAGTGGAACTGATCAACAATACTGCAAGATTGGAACTATTACAGGTTTCGTTCGCTTTTCATCCAAAAACGGTCAGTCTAACTTCGGAAAATGAAGGAATTATTTATTATTATCTGATAAATTCAGATGGCACTTTAGTTGAAGAGAGCATCACGAATTCAGAACTTGCCTTGAAGAAAATAATATTTCCTGAAGAAGATTTGAGATTTATCCATCGGAAGCTGGAAGGGAAGGATATTTTGCAGCTGGAAAAATTGCTTCGTAAAGGTAGGGAAACAGAGGAAAAACAAGGTTTAATTATTGGGATGGATTATGATCCTTATTTGAACCATGAGTATCGAGCTTTGATAAAGTATCTTTTGATGCTTATTGGTATATTAGGGCTTGTAGCGCTTGCTATTATTAGTAGAAAAAAATGGGTAGCGATTCAAACTGAAATGGTGCGAAATGAACGTTTTATTTATACAGGGAAACTAAGTCGTCAGGTTGCCCATGAGATTAAAAATCCTCTAGGGGTAATGCAGGCAACGGTGGATTATCTTAAAGAGCTGGATGATCCTGATATGATGAAAGAAGAACTTGAAGATATTAGTGGAGAAATTCAACGTTTGAATCGTTTGGTAGAAAGGATAAGAACTTTTGCTAAAGGTGAGAAACCTAATCTGGAAAAGATTGAAGTTGGCACTTTTTTAAATATATTTGTTCAGCGAGTTCAGCACCGATTTCCAGGGCTTATAGCATCATTTGATGATCCAGGATCTAAAGTGAAGGTTTGCGTAGATCGTGATCAATTAACTCAGGTTTTCTTAAATCTTGTTCAGAATAGTTATCAAAGTTATAGTGATGATATTTCGCCAGAAGAACGTAAGATTCTACTGGGGATGCACTTTAATCGCCGTAATGTGGAAATTTTTATACAGGATTGGGGAGAACCAATTCCTAAGGAGATTAAAGATAAACTATTTGATCCCTTTGTAACCAGTAAAACAAATGGTTCAGGATTGGGATTAGCGATTTCACGTCAAATTTTGAAGGCTCACAATGGTCAATTACTTTTGCAGGCGGATGATGATTCAAAGCGTTTTACGGTTATTTTACCTTTATAATTTTAAGATTGTGTGGTGAATGTTAATGCGAATTTTGATGATTGATGATGAAGCAAAATTGAGAGAAAAAGTAGGCAAATTCCTTGCATTAAAAGGGCATGAATTATTAGAGGCTGGAACAGGTGAAGAAGGTTTGCTGATTCTTAAAGAAAATGATATAGAATTAGTTTTACTTGATTTACGAATGCCAGGAATGGATGGACTAGCCTGTTTAAAAGAGATTAAAGCTATGGGATGGTCTGGAGAGGTTATTATGATTTCTGCTCATGGTGAAATTAGTGATGCAGTGGAAGCGATGAAGGTTGGGGCATATGATTACTTGACGAAACCTTTTTATTTGGATGATTTATTGATGAAGATTAAGAAGTTGGATGAGAAGATTCGTTTGACACAGAGTAATAATTATTTAAAAGATCTAAATCGAGTTTCTTTTGTCTGTAAAAGTCCGGTGAAAATGCAAATGATGGAGAATATAAAAAGAGTGGCTACTGCAGGTGCTCCTGTTCTATTGACAGGAGAGACAGGTGTAGGAAAAGAGGTAATGGCAAGACAAATACATGAATTAAGTGGACGTGAGGGGAATTTCGTTCCCATTAACTGTGGAGCTATTCCCGAAAATTTGATGGAGTCAGAACTTTTTGGACATGAGAAGGGGGCATTTAGTGGAGCTTATCAAAGAAAGATAGGGAAGATTGAGCTTGCTCAAGGTGGTACTATCTTTTTAGATGAGATTGGTGAACTTCCTCTAAATATGCAAGTTAAACTTTTAAGGGTATTGCAGGAAAACGAGATGGAGAGAATCGGGGGAACGAAAACTATCGCTCTCGATAATCAGATTATTGCAGCTACTAATCGAGATCTAGAGGTTGAGATTGCTGAAAGACGATTTAGAGAAGACTTGTATTATCGTTTAAATGTACTGAATTTTCAAATTCCACCTTTAAGGGAGAGGAAAGAAGATATTATACCTTTAACAGAATATTTTATAGCAGAGATGAATCAGAAATTAGGAAAAAAAGTTTCCAAAGTATCTGATGAAGTGAAAGAACAATTGCTAAGTTACGATTATCCAGGTAATGTGCGTGAATTGAAAAATCTGGTTGAAAGGTCAATGATTCTTTCTACAGGTGATGAATTGGAACTTTTTTTTAACATAAATTTTAAAGTGAAAGAAAGAATTGATAAAAAGGTAGCATTGGATTTTAATAATCTTACTCTTGCTGAGATAGAATCTTCAAGAATAAGGGAAGCGTTAATAAAAAATAATGGAAATAGAACTCATGCAGCAGCAGAGTTAGGGATTTCGCGTCGAACGATTATTAATAAGATTAAACAATATGGGTTGGAGTAAAAAAAACACTACATACGATATGAATAACAGTAAGTAGAAATGTTATAAATTTATCAATCTACTTTTAAGTTTTCATATCGCTATGTAGTATTTGTTTTTTAATTTTTATTTTCAAGTATAGGTAATAACAATTTTTTTAGTTTACTAATTTCTGCTTGTTGCTCAAAAACTTGTTGTAAGACGAATTTTTGAAAAAGTTTAGTTCTATTTTCATTGACAATACTGAGAATGGCACGAATTTTTGATGAATCTACTTTAAATTCTTTTGAGAATCTTTCAACATTATCCTCGAACGAATCGAAATTATATACAAAATTAATACAAATATTACCTACAAACCTGACTAAGCTATGTTCCCATTCAGAATTAAAAGGTGGAATGATATTGGGATTTTTTGAAGAAAGTATTAAATTTTCGATTATATATTTGCAGTAACTTTTTAGCTCTTCATTATCATGAATTTGATTAATAATTTCTATGTCTTCAGATAACTTAAGTTTTGTTATACATTTACTTTTTGCATGTGATACGATACATTCTCCTATAGTGCTATCAATTTCTGCTTCGATAGCTATAAAATTTTCCGAATTGGATAATTGGTCTATTATGTAATTAACTACTTCTTGTAATATATCAGATCCTCCATATTGATGAGCAACTTTTTCTAACTTTTCATAGTCTTTTTTTGCAGCGGTAATTAGTTCAAGTCGTTGATTTTTATCTAAAGCTTTATACCACTCATTAAATTGTTCAAAAAAATTTGCCATATTATTTTTCTCCTTTCTGGAAATTATATTTATAAAAAGGTTTCCACTCTGTATTTTTAGAAGAAATAATTTCTATATATTCAAGTTTCTTGTTGTGTGAATTTAAAAAATCATCAGTTTCTATATATTGTAATGTGTTATTTAGTATGTGGTTTAAGGTGTTATTGAAATTGTAGCAAAAATTATGACAAATATATTCAACTTTATGATATTCATAATTTTGCTTCAACTCCACTATTACTTGTTCTGGCTGTTTTTTTTCAGCTAGTGATATAACTAAATCTTGAAATATATTTATAAGTTCTTCGGTTTCATCAATTTTTAGATATCGTTCTAATAGAACTTTTGCTTTTAATGATAAACTATAAATTTTAATATTTAAAAAATCTGTATATTTAATGAGTTCTTTTTTTATTAAAACATTTAACTCTTGCTTTATAAATTTTAGTGGTAAATCAAGTTTTTTAGAAATGCATTTTATATCGGCTTCGCCGACGAAGTAAATTATTCTTAAAATGTCATAGTTTATTCCTTCTAATGAATTTAAGAATTCTTTAGAAAGTTTTTCGGAATTAATATTATTTGCAATTTGAATTAAAATTTCTAGTTTGCCTAAAATATAGCTAGGTTGATCAAAAGAATCAATGGTAAATTTTGACCATTTTTTATAGCACTGTTTAAGTTCAAATATATTTTTTTCGGGTATTATATAGGACGTTTCATAACTATGTAATATCAACTGATATATGAGGGCTCCAATAGATTGTTCTATCTGGTCATTATCAATATCTTGACACTTAATTTTATTGATGAACTCTGTTATTTCATTCATGATTTAGCCCTCCCAGATTGTGAAAATTTAAAACCAACCATTCAGTGTTTTTCTCTAAATTAGATTGCTGATTTAGTTTTATTTTATGTTTTATCTCTTTAAAAGGAACATAGCTATATGCAGCATGATTTGAGTAATGATGGTTAGAGATAACTGTAGTAGCTGATAGTTGATTCCCGTAATGTATGGTCATGTTTGAAAATTTACCACTAAGCGTATTGGTCATTGCAGGACAGAAAATTAAGTTAACACCTATATCTCTTAAATCCTTATCACGTTCTCCTCCACTAAAGTCAGCACAAATTAAAACCATAAGCCTGCCTAAAGGAAAGTCAAAAATGGTATATTTAGAATATGGGTCATATAGATCCTCTATATCAGAAATTTCTTCATTATCTCTTAATTCACCTTCAATAGATTTTTTAAATTTATTTTTTTTGGGCTGATAGAATAGTTCTTTACCGAATTGGTTGTAAATGTATGATCTATTACATTTATATGTTTCAGAATCTTGAGAAATAACTTCATGATAAGAGCCTGCTATTGTTAATAAAATTTCATGGTCGTGTTCACAAGAAATGTTTTTTATTTTTTCACTAATCCAACTTTTTAATTCAGGTGGAACAGAAAGTTCAGGAAAAATTAATATATTAGCTTTGTTTTTTACTGTCATATTTAAAGCATTTTCAATGTTTATTTTAAGCGTATCTAGATTTTTATAATCTTCAAATCGAAATCTATAGCCTTTTTCTTCAGCGATAAAGTCAGATTTTATCATAGATTCCATTTGAACTTCTTTATTAACACCTAGAGTATCAGTTTGTATTTTGATGTTTTCAATTTGGGGATAAAATAAAAAATCTCTTCCAGATATTTTTTTCCATTTGAATAAACGCGAAAAGTTATTTATAACTATTAGATTATCAAAAAAATTATATAATGAGTCCATAGGAACTTTTTCTACTGGTTTATATTGAGTTGTATATTGTAAATGATCGTTGATAAAGTTTACAGCTTTGACGTGTAAAACATCTTGTCCATTAATATGATAGATTGGTAAATCTATATTGTTACCTTCCCAATATCTTTGACGAATTTTATCACTATAACGGTCTAAAGCTTTCAAGACTGCTATAACTAAAAGTGCTGCTTCGATAATTTTTATCTGATTCTCTCTAAAGTAGTTCTCTAAAAAAGTCGCTAATAGTTTGGATGAGCTTAGAAGGGAAAATGTTCGAATTTCCCTTTGATTAGATTTAAAATAATCCATAAGTGTGTGTTGATATTTCATATAGGTACTACGTTTTTTTTCATCACTAAAAAAGTTTATGATTTGATTATTTGAGCTAATATATTTATATAGATGAATAAATAGTTGTCCATATGTCAGTTCTAAAGCTAAATTTTCAAAACCACAGATTGTGGTATCCGGGTATTTAGTGCATTCTATATTTTCTTCGAATATATTAATAGCCTCGCAGTTTTTACATATAAAACACAAACCAGAAAATTTTTGATTATTCATATCTAATATCTCCTTTTTTAGCAGATGTTATACTGATAAAACTTATACTTCAAAAAACATATATATAAATTTCGATAAATATTCCCAATATCCTTCAAAACATAAGTATTTTTCATGATAAATATTAAATTGATTTACAACTAGATAATAAATATATAAGGAAAGACTTGACATCAATAAGAGTATTGTATACAATAAAAATGTCAACAGAAACTTAATAGTGGTGGTGGAGCTCACCGTACAAATTCCTTTAAATAAGGACAATGGCTCCTGTTTGTACTTATTGTATAAGCAGGGGCTTTTTTATTTATGAATAGGAGGAAATTTAGATGAATTTTAGTTTAGCTGTTATTATCTTTCTTGGTATTTTATTTAGTACTGTCTTCAAAAAAATTAAGTTACCAGGTCTTTTAGGTATGATTATTGTTGGTGTTCTGATTGGCCCATATGTATTTGGGATTATTGATGAGAAAATTTTATTGATCTCTGGTGAACTCAGAACTCTTGCTTTGATTATTATTCTCTTACGTGCAGGTTTAGGGATTAATAAATCAGCACTTAAGAAGATGGGAAGTACAGCAGTCAAAATGAGTTTTATTCCTGGTTTAGTTGAGGGCTTTACGATTCTATTTGCTTCTCGGTATTTATTAGGAATTTCATGGGCTGAAGCTGGGATGTTGGGTTTTATCATTGCCGCAGTTTCGCCAGCGGTTATAGTTCCTTCGATGATTGTTTTAAAGGAGAAGGGGTATGGTAAGAATAAAGAGATTCCGACTATGATTCTTGCTAGTGCTTCAGTGGATGATGTAATCGCAATAACCCTATTTACGATTTTCTTAAATATTGGTATTGGTAAAACTACATCTATTCCATTAATGATTGCAGGAGTGCCTTTACGGATTTTGGCAGGCTTATTGTTAGGTGGGGTTGTTGGATATGTTTATATCAAATTTATTGCAGGATCAAAATACAGGATTCGGGATACAAAAAAAGTTTTGCTTTTATTAGGAGTTGCCATCTCGATTAATTATATGGAAGAGTTTTTGCCGATTGCCAGCCTTCTTGGTGTGATGATGACTGGGTTTATAATTTTGGAAGAGAATGAGGAGATTGCTTCTCGTCTTTCATCTAAGCTAAATAAAATCTGGGTTTTTGCTGAGATTCTTCTATTTGTATTAATTGGTTCAACGGTTAATATTAAGGTTGCTTTTCAAGCTGGAAAGGTTGGACTTCTAATTATTGTAATAGGTTTAATCGCTAGAAGTCTTGGAGTTCTGATTTCAACTTGTAACTCAGGATTAAATATTCGCGAAAGAATCTTTTCGGTGGTTGCATATATCCCTAAAGCAACAGTTCAAGCTGCTATTGGAGCGGTTCCGTTAACGATGGGAGTTGAAAATGGAGAAATTATTCTAGCAATTGCCGTTATGTCCATTCTATTTACCGCACCTTTGGGTGCAATTGGTATTTCGTTTTTAGCACCACGTTGTCTAGAAAAAGTAGAAGTTGAAGAATAAACATAGAAAAAGTGTCGAAATAATTTATTTTAAAAAAGGTATTTCTAAATTAGTGGTGAAATACATAGTAAGTAAGTATGTAAGTACTTAAAGGGAGGAATACGAATGGACAATATGAATTTGCCACAGGAGCCAAAAGCTCCAAAGAAGAAAGTGGGTTTCAAATTAGGAGGTTCAATGCTCCTAGTTGTTATCTTAGTAGTTGTAGTAATTGGTTTTGGAGTTACAACTTTAGATCGAAATGATATTGGTTATTACAAAGTAGTTCAGACAGTTACAGGTAATATGATTGTTCGCTCAACACCTGGTTATTATGTAAAATGGATTAATACTATCACTACTTGGAAGGAAGCCGATACTTTGTATTGGTCAAAATGGCCTGGAGAAGGTCAAAGAGACGATACATCCATTGATGTTCGTTTTGCTGATGGTGGTGTAGGTTATGTTAGTATGAACGTACGTTATATGATGCCTGCTGAAGAAGAGAAACGTTTATTGATTCAGAAGGTCTTCAAAAACAATGATGCTTTCCAATTAGGAGCCATTGAACAGATGGCTATGCAAGCTAGTCAAATTGCTGCTAGTATGATGACTGCAGAAGGCTCTTACAGAAATAAGCCACAATTTATGTCTTCGATCATTGATCAGGTGACCAATGGTCTTTATGAAACTCGTTCTATTATAATTAATCAGGGTGAGAATGATTCAGTTACTCTTCAAGAGATTGTCAAAGATGAGAATGGTTTGGCAGTCCGTAAGCCTAGAGATCTTGAAACTTATAATGTTAAAATTGTTAACGTAAACGTAACTGATATCGATTATGAAAAAGATGTTCAAGAAAAGATCAATCAAAAGCGTGAAAAGGCTCAAGAGGCTGAGTTAGCTAAATATGAAGCTGAAAAATCACGTCAAGATACCATTGCTGCTGAAGAGATGGGTAGAAAACAGGTAATGGTTGCAAAATATGAAGAAGAACAAAAGAAGATTCGGGCGGAGATTCAAGCAGAGCAAGAGAAACAAGTTGCTGAGATTGAAGCTGAAAAGAATCTTTCTGTAGCAGAATTAGATAAGCAGAAAGCTCTGGTTGAGTTAGAAACTGAAAAATTAAATTCTGAAGCGGTTCGGGTTAAGGCATCAGCAGAAGCTGAAGCTAAGAAAAAGCTGATTGAAGCGGATGGAGCGCTCCAACAGAAATTAGATGCTCTTATCGAGGTTAATAGAGTTTGGTCTGAAGCATATACTCAACAGCGTCCAACTCCTGATATCATTTTCGGTGCTGGTGGTGGAGAAAATACTGGTATGGATGCAAATGCTTTTATGCAGATGCTAATGGTTAAGACTGCTCAAGATTTGAATTTGAATTTAGATATTAATAAATAAAAGTAAAAGCCGCAGGGAGAATTCTCCATTGCGGTTTTTATTATTACTTAGTGTATTAACTGAGTCCCTACAGGCATCAGCATTAAGATAGTATAACAGAATATCCATACAGCAGCAATCAGCAAGCAAACAGCAAAATCAGTAAGCTTCATTTTCTTTTTGGTTAGATAACCCCATCCAATCGTGAGTAAAGAAGCTAGGCCAATCATAATTAGCCTATATGTCATAGTACTTCCGGTTACGCTGAGAAATATTGGGGTCATTTGGAAGATAAGTAGTATGCCAATTATAATTAATATTTTCAGTAAAATATGTTTTTTATCTAAATATTTATTTATAAAGATCATAGCAATACCAGAGACTAAAATCGGTAAGAAATTTAAAACAATTGCTACTATACTAAATATTATATTTCTACCAAATTGAAAGACTGCACTGATGAAAAGATAATCTTCGTTTAAGCCAATACGGTTCCAGTATGTTACTCTTGCTGGATTAACTGTATTCATATATGCTAGATTAGTGTTTCCATTGCCGATAAACTGCATTAGAAAGAGGTGTTTATTATTATCACGATCAATCTGTAAGTTTGGTAACCAAAATGTTGTATGATGGATAACCAATCGTTCTGTTGGTTTTATTATCTGATAGTTTTTAATGATCTTGTAATAAACAGTCATAGGTAGTGTTAATGAATCTGCCCAAACTACATGAACTTGATCTTCATCATCTACAAAAGCTGAAGGTGGAAATGCCATAACTGTTTGATATCCATGGTTAGATATTTGAATTGGTTCATCATAAAGGATATTTAAATCTGAATCGACCATGTTTACGAATACTTCATAATTGATCATACCAAATCCACCATGGGTGCTGTGACACCAAAAGATATAAGCTTGATCTTCACTATTGATGATGATATTCGGAACAATATTATTCTTATATTTCATAGATTTTCCTAGATTAACTGGTTCTTTTAATATTTCACCAGAATCATCAAGAACAATATAGGACAATTTCCAGTTAGTATCAGGTTGCTGATCATTATAGATGACATGAATTCTATTCTGAGAATCAATTGCACTATCTGAAGAAGTAGTCATTCTAGGGTTGTTTGTAAGTAATTTAGAATCAATTTCTATTTCTAAAGCAGAAGTTATTCTAGTATAGTAAAGAGCATGATTTCCTGTATCAGAGTTAGACCAAAATAAATGATAGTTACCATTTGAATCTTTTACTCCATTTAAACCATGGGCTGGTCTTTTGAATTTTTTGAGCGTAATTGCTGATTTCTCGTTGCTATCAGATGAATTATTGTCGATATGCTGATTATAGCGTAATTCATAAGTTCCATTTCTGATTACGAGGGAAAAGAGATCAATTTGCTGGTCGTTTATCATAAAAGGTACAAAATCATGGACAGACCATTCTGTATCTTGAGTAAGAGAGACTGCTTTCTTCAAAATTTTTCCATTAGAGTCTACTTTCATATACATTATTTGTAGATTTTGATCTTTTTTGGTTGTCCAGAAGATTAGGTAATTTCCCATGGAGTCTGTTAAAACTTTCGGGGCTTCTGAAAGCTGAGAAGCGGTAGATAGGGTTTTATAGTCAGACCAGCCTTCACCCCAACCTTCTGGCACTGCGTGTGCCTGGAAACTTAAGAAGAGGATAAAAGTAAAGATTAATAGAGAATAAGAAAATTTGAATCGCATGAAATTCGCTCCTTTAAATTGTTTTACCTGTTTAGGTATGTATGTCATTATATTTCGTTATATTTTGAAGGATTCCTTTTTTAAAGGAATATAAAGAAGGGAATTTCAATAAAACCAGCGCTCTTTAAATGCGCTGGTTTTTTCCTATAACTTATTAGTCAAATGGTTTAACTCTTCAACAACTGCGTTAATTTCTTCTGTTGATGCGGAGACTTCTTCAATAGCGGCAGCTTGATTTTCGGTTACTGAGTTAATTTCAGTGATAAAATTTACGAGTAGTTTGACAGAAGATTCTAATTGATTAATTATTTGATAAACTTCCTGAACAGATTCCTGACTTTTGTCGGCGAGTTTCCGTATTTCTTCTGCTACAACCGTAAAACCAAGTCCTACTTCCCCTGCTCGGGATGCTTCTATTGCTGCATTAAGGCCAAGGAGCCGAGAACGGTCTGCAACATATTTAACAATTTTTAAAATTTCATTGGTATTTGAGATATATTCGTTTACTTTTTTAGCTTCATCAGTAATCTGTCCAGTTCGGTCTACTGTGTTTTCAGCGGTGGCAGAAATTTCTTCTGTACTTGCAACAATCTGATTCATGCTTTCTGATAATTGGTTAGTTATAGTTTTAAGTTTCTCTTCTAATTCAAGGTTTTTTGCAATCCCTATGCATCCTACAATTTCTCCATTTTCTTTGAGAGGAAATGTAAAGCCACGAAAAGGGATGCCAAAAACTTCTGCTGGTACTAAATCTACAAAATCCTTACCTGTTTCAATCGCTTTTTTCATAGTGTGATCTTGAATTAGATCTCCTGGTTTTATATTAAAGTTAAGAGTTTCGCCAGGGATGTAAACAATAAATTTTTCTAGATCTGTAACTCCAATACTTACTTTATTAGAAAAAAGTTTAGAGAATAGTGGTGTAACTTTTACTATTGAATTAAGCATTCCTGAATCCAAAAATATCAACCCCTTTTTTAAAATTACGGTTAGACATTAACTCTTTCTACAAAAACCCTTAAAAATCCTTTTTTAATTAATGAAATTATTTCTTGTCTGTAATAAAATGGTTGACTCTAGGTAATATTTGATTTATTATATAAGTAAGGTTTAAAACGTTTAGAAAAAACTAAACGAACTAAATAAAAAGAATTTGAGGAAAGGGAGATCATATTGATTGAGCATAGCGGAATACAACAACTTCATGATTTGTTGATTCAAGCATTTGGACGTTCGTTAAAAATATGGGGTGTTAGTGAGACCCTGGGACGTCTTTTTGGCTTACTTTATATGGCAGATGAACCTTTAAGTCTTGATCAGATGGCAAAAGAATTATTTGTGAGCAAAGCGACTATCAGTATCAATATTCGGACATTAGAAAGTTTGAAGTGTGTCAAAAAAATTTGGCAAAAAGGAAGTCGTAAAGATTTTTATGTCGTAGAAAGAGATTTTCAAAAAATAATGCAGGAATTATTGAGAACTAATGGGATGGCTGAGGTTGAGGTATCTAAACAAGCAATATCGCAGGCATTGGCAGGATATAATGCAATCTTGGAAAGTGATGAAAATGATGAGATAAAAGAATTGGTAAAAAACGATCAGGAAAAACTAAATTATTTAATTAAATGGATAGATTTTGGAGAAAGATGGATATCTTTCTTTTTAAAAAATGATAGCTTTGAAGAAGTGAGCGAAGAAGTAAAGCGGATTGAAGTTGAATGGGAGGACGAAGCATGAGAATTATAATCTATACAGGCAAAGGGGGAGTAGGAAAGACTAGTGTTGCGGCAGCTAGTGGAGTTAAATTAAGTCAAGCGGGAGTAAAAACATTAGTTATCAGTACTGATTTAGCCCATAGCCTTGCAGATTCTTTCGATATTTCTTTAAATCATGAGCCTACTCCAGTAATTGAGAATCTTTGGGCTGAGGAGATAAATCCACAGTCAGAATTAGAAGAACGTTGGGATCGAATTTATAATTATATGGTTCAAATTTTTAAGGTCATGGGTATTAAAGAAGTCTTCGCAGAAGAGTTAAATTTGCTTCCTGGCATAGAAGAGCTTTTTAGTCTTTTGGAGATTTACCGTCATTATCAAAAGGGAGAATTCGATGTATTGATTCTAGATTGTCCACCCACTGCCTCTACTTTAAGATTATTGAGTTTGTTTGATGTTGTTGGGTGGTATATGGAAAGATTCTTTAAAATAGAGAGGAGAAGCACTAAAGTACTACGCAAATTTACAGATACCTTATTTAACATCCCATTACCAGAGGATGATGTTTATGAAACTATAAGCGAAATTTATGAAAGAATGGCGGTAACTAAAGAGATTCTTGCAAATCCAAAACTTACTTCTATCCGTCTTGTGATGAATCCTGAGCAGATGGTGATAAACGAAAGCCAGAGAGCTTATACATATCTCAATTTATATGGATTTAATGTGGATAGTGTTATAGTAAACAAAGTTTTACCTGACAATCTAAGTGGAGATTTCTATTCTAGTTGGATTAAACGTCAGAAAGAGAATCTTGAAATGATTAGAGAGATTTTTACACCACTAGAGATATTTACTTTACCATTATTAAGTGATGAACTTAAAGGGTTGAAAAATTTAGAGATGATCTCTAAAAAGTTATATGATGAACGTGATCCTCTTGATTGCTTTAATGATGTCAAACCTATGGAACTAGAAAAAGAGGGGGATAATTATCATTTTAAAGTATATGTACCTTTTTTAGAAAAGAAGAAATTCGAACTTTATCAAAAAGGAATTGTATTGATTATCACTGTTGGAAGTTATAAACGAAAGTTGGTTTTACCTCAGATTTTGAGCAATAAAGAGGTTAAAAAAGCTCGATATAAAAATCAATATTTACATTTATATTTTTAAGATTGTATCAAAAGGGAGGTCGATGGAATGGCATTACTCGAATTAAAAAATGTTAAAAAGATTTATCAACAAGGAAAGATTGAGGTTCATGCATTGAGTGGGGTGAATATGGAGGTTGAACAGGGAGAATTTACTTCTGTTGCTGGGCCTTCAGGTTCAGGAAAAACTACTCTTTTAAATATGGTGGGTTGTCTTGATACACCAACTGACGGTGAAATCTATCTGGATGGAAAAGAGATTGGTAAACTTTCTAAAGAAGAATTAGCAATGATTCGTAGAAACAATATAGGTTTTATTTTTCAAAGCTATAATTTGATTCCTGTGCTAACAGTATATGAAAATGTTGAGTTTGCTCTTCGATTACTTAAAAAATATAAGCCAAAAGAAATCAAAGAAAGAGTTGTTCATATATTGGAATCTGTAGGCATAGGTGAAATGATTTATCGGAAACCTAATGAGTTATCAGGTGGTCAGAAACAGCGTGTGGCTGTAGCTAGAGCATTGATAAAAGAGCCAAGGATTGTTCTGGCAGATGAACCGACAGCTAATTTAGATTCAAAGACGAGTACTAATGTATTAGAAATTATGCTGAAGATGAATAAAGAAATGGGAACAACATTTATCTTTTCTACTCATGATTCTCTGGTTATGGAATATGCTACCCGTCTGGTAACATTAAAAGATGGTCAGATTGTCCGCGACGAGAGGGGTGACGGAATCAGTGTTTCTAATTAAATTAGCCTTAAAAAATCTTACACGTCATAAAAGGCGGACTTTGATTACTGCAAGTGTAATTGCTTTAGGTTTGTTTATGTACATTTATATAGACTCAATGATGATAGGGATGATTAATTTATCCTTTGATAATATTATAGATTTAGAGGCTGGGCATTTAGAAATTGTTAATTCACAGTACTGGGAAGAAAAGAATGAACTTCCGTTAAGTAATCTAATTGGCATAGAGGATAACCTGATATCTGAGGTAAAGAAGACACCATATATTAAAGGTATGCTGCCAAGATTAAAATTTAAGGCTAGCTTAAACAATGGGATTGACGAGTTACCAATTATTGTTTGGGCCGTTGATTCTGATTTGGAACGGAATGTTTTAACTACATCTGAGCATCTTGTTGAAGGCTCGATGCCTCAAAAAGGTAAAATGGAAGCGGTAATTGGTAAGGATCTCGCCGAATTAATGGATCTTCAGGTTGGAGATTTTATCACACTCGTAGTTAAGACTAAAAATGGTGATTATAATACTATTGATCCTGTGATTACGGGTCTTTTACAGACCAGTCATCCAGCTATAAATGATAGTATTGTATATGTACCTTTAGAGATTGCACAAAAAGCATTGAATGTTGAAAATCAAGTGAGTGAGATAGTGATACGTTTAGAAGATGCAAAATATACGAAAACTGCAGGGGTAGAGTTATCTAATCTCTTGAACCAAAGGCCTGAATTAGAGGTTGAAACCTGGAAAGACTTATCACAGGATATAATTGCGATGAATGAAGCGCAGAATATGGAAAATCAGTTTATCATCAGTATTATCTTGATTATTGCTGCAGTAGGAATTATCAATGTAATTATTCTGTCTGCCCTTGAAAGGTTAGAGGAGATAGGGATGATGAAGGCTATGGGGATGAGGGAAAGAGAGATTATATTTTCCTTTATGATTGAATCTGTTGGTATAGGTATACTTGGAGGAATCATGGGATGCTTTCTTGGAGCAATAGGTGTAATAACACTAAAAAAATACGGAATTGACTTGGCGTGGTTTGGATTTGATGGGATGGATTATGGACTTCCGCTCTCTGGAGTTTTTTATGGAGAATGGAATTTGCCAGTATTTATATTTGTATTTAACTTTGGTGTAGTTGTTTCTTTTCTTTCGAGTATTTTGCCAGCTAGATGGGCTGCTCGAAAAAATCCAATTGATGCTATTTACCATCGCTAGGAGGTGATTGAATATGAAATTTTTATGGAATATAGCTTCAAAGAATCTTTTCCGCAATAAATTGAGAAGTTCAGTTTCCATTGCGGCTATTGCACTTTCTGTTTGTTTGGTTGTGATTGTACGGGGGTTCATCTTAGGAATGTTGGATTCTATGGTGGCTTTGCATATTCAATATAATTCGGGGCATATAAAAATTGTAGATAAAGAATATCGGCAGAAAGAAAGGCTTTTATCACTCAATTATCCAGTTGATGGTTTTGAGGGAGAAGGCGCTGAGGAAATGACTAGCGAATTAGAAAAGATTGCTGGTATTAATCGTGTTGTAGAAAGACTAAAATTTGGTGCAGCCGCAAGCAAGGATGATAAATTGATTGGGATGCTTGGATGGGGAGTAAATCCTGAAGATGAGTTAGCTTTTACTAATATAGAGCGTGAAATTGTAGAAGGCCGAATGGTGCAAAAAGGCAATCGAGAAATTGTTTTAGGCACAGGAATTTTAGATAAGATGGATCTTAATGTTGGTGAGAAGATTACTATTTTTTATACAACTTCATTTGGCTCATTTAAAGGTTCAACCTTTAAGATTGTTGGTCGGGTAAAGAGTGATTTGAAATTACTAGATGATCATGTAATTTATCTTCCATTAGATCAGGCTCAGAGGATATTAGATATGCCTAATCAGGTTACAGAAATGTTACTTTTAACTCCTGATTACAATAAGATTAAGCCAATGCTTTCAGATGTAAGAAGTTTCTTTGCTGAAAATGATCCAGAAGGGCGTTATGAAGTACTTGGATGGGAAGAGACCAATAGCTTAATAGGTATGTTTCGGATTGCAGAACATATTTATAATTTAATCTATATAATGTTGGTTTTATTGGCTAGCTTTGTAGTAATTAATACTATGTTAATGATCGTTAAAGAGAGAACTAAGGAGATCGGAATGATGTGTGCTCTAGGGTTAAAGAGTCGAGATGTTCTGAATATGTTTTTAATGGAAGGATTTTCAATGGGGATCGTTGGTAGTTTTATAGGGGTTATTTTAGGAGGAATTGGTACGAAGATACTGTCAATAGTTGGAATTGACTACTATACTGATGCGTTGAATGGAGTATCAGCAGAGATTATGATGAAAAACGTTTTTTATCCAGTATTTACTTTTGAAAATCTCATTTTTAGTTTTATTTTAGGTGTTGTAGTAACTACGATCGCCTGTATCATTCCAGCTAGACGGGCTGCTAGATTAGAACCAACAGAGGCTTTACGTTCAATGTGATCTTGAAAGGGGATGACTGATGTGAAGAGCAAGCGTAAATTAGTTATGGTTTTATCAGTTATGATGTTATTGATGATGTCAGGACTTACTTATGCAATGACTGCTGAGGAGATCATCAAAAAAGTAGATGATTTTCAATACTCAGATTCAGTACAGATGGAAGCAGATATGATTATTGTTAATGGTAATCGGAAGATGACTAAGTCGATGACAGTTATCGGAGAAGGTAGTTCATCTTTAGTTGAGTTTACTAATACTAGAGATAGAGGAACAAAATTTTTGAAGATAGATGGCGAGCTTTGGATGTTCTTCCCTGATGCAGAAGAGGTTGTGAAGATATCGGGGCATATGTTAGAACAGGGAATGATGGGCAGTGACATCTCCTATCAAGATGCCATGGAGACAGAAAAAATGTCAGACTTATATGAGTGGACAATTCTGCGTGAAGAAGAGATTGATGGCAGGTTATGCTATGTAATCAAGGGAGTTGTAAAGGAAGGCAAGAAAGTATCATATTATCGTCGAATAAGTTGGATTGATAAAGAGAGATTTGTCTTCTTAAGAGAGGAACTTTATGCTCAAAGTGGACGTTTATTGAAATTGGTTGAAGCGAAAAAAGTGGAGCAGATTGCTGAACGCTGGTACACTACTCATATGGTGATGGAGAATAAGTTGAAGAAAAATACTTACACTGAATTTATAATTCATTCTATTGAATTTAATCTGGAGATTCCAGAAGGAACTTTCAGTCTGCAGAATTTGCAGTAGATTGGAGAGAGGTAAATGTTAAGAAAATATAAGTTATTTGGTATAATAGTACCAATTTTTCTGCTGTGGTTAGCGATCTATGCAGGGGTTGTGTGTGCAGAGATCCGCCTTGGAGGAATAATTGAGACTAATTTGATAACTACCGTTAGTCCTGATGGAGAGGTTACTGTGGATTGGTTGGAACATCTAAATCTTGAATTTTTACTGCCAAGATATGATCAGACATCAGCAAGGCTGGAAGTAGATCTTTATTATGATCCACAGGGAAAAATCTTTGCATTAAATGAAGAAAGTGGATTGTCGGGCTTTAATTTGAGTGTGAGTAAACTTTACTTTAAACATCGGTTTGATAAATTCCATCTGACTCTAGGTCGTCAACCGATTACCTGGTCTTTGAGTTCAATACTAAATCCTGTAGATTTTAGTATCAGCAGTGATCTGATGGGAATGACTGGTGGGAACACTAGTGAAAATGCTGTAAGGGCTTATATTCCTTTAAACTGGTCATCCAATCTAACAGTAATTGCTGCATTTCCAGAAGGAAGAAATGCGACAAAATGGGGTTTAAGAGGCCGTACAAATTTTCATGGATTTGATCTGACAATGAATTATGTCAATGAGCCAGAATCGTTACTTACACTGATTCCATATAAGCAACGATTGGGTTTTACTGCTAAAGGAGATGTTGGGCCAATTGCTGTATATGGAGCATTAGGCTATAATTTTGATGAAGATTTTGCAGATGGAAAACCTACCTATCTTGTAGGTACGGATTACAGCTTTGATTTAGAATATGGAAGTAAATTGGTAGCTCAATTAGAGTATTTACGAGACGAAGCACAGCTGGTTCAGAATGAGATGATATTTGGGCCAATTGGACCAGATTTGCTCATAGGTATGCTAAGTTATGAGATTGATGAATTCGCTGCAGCAGGTCTGGTGAGTATCTTTAATCTAAAGGATCATAGTTTGATGTTGGGGCCAGAATATCATAATATGATCGGTAGTAGTGTTGATCTATCTATTCGAGGAGGAATCTTTTTAGGAGAGGAAAGATTTCAGTTTGGGCCAAATGAGATCTTGGGGATTCCACAGGCAATGGTGCAGATGAGTGTGAGTTATCCGTTTTAATGAATTGAAACCCTATTACTAGATACAAATAAACATATCTAGTAATAGGGTTTTTTATAGTTATTAAGACTTCTTGTTTTGCCTGATCGTTATGACCAGGGGAAGACAAAGGTGAAATTGTTTGTGCATGAGGTTGGAACTCAGAAATGTTTTTGATATCACATTCGTGTATGGTGAGATTTATTTGATCCTACTCATGAATGTGGTTTTTGTTATTATAACTAAAATAAAACTAAATTTTATATATTTAAAGGAATTTAATGGACTTTACTTGAAATATAAAGGTAGTTTGAAAGTTGAAGGAGGAGATTCTATGCAAAAAAAGATTTAATTTACTTTGTTATTTTCACAGTAATTATTGTGTTAGTTTCAGGATTTTATGTTTGGTTACTTAATAAGGATGAGGTACCTACTTTAACGTATTTACCTGATCAGGATTGGTCAACCTATAAGATTGTTGGCCCGTATATAAAATCTGGATTTATTTTATACAATTCTTGACTTAAGAGGAAGAGTGTTAAGTCAGAAAATTGTGTTTACAGATGAGTTTAGCAATGTTGATGATTTAAGAGCCGTGTTTTCACCAGAAGGTAATTTTATGTTGGTTTGGACAGATCAGATTGGAAAGAATCGGCAGGTTAAAACCATGTTGGTTAGTTCAAGTGGTGAGGAAGTTACGAAACCAGTACAGCTTACTCAGTCAGAATCTAATAACTATAATCCAAATTTAGCTATTGATCAAAAACAAAGATGGCATCTTGTTTGGCGAGAAGAGGATCGTAAAGATTTTAAGTTATATTATCAACAGTTTAATCATTTAGGAGAAATTGATTCATCTCCAATCTTTATTGATGCTGTAAATACTGGCTCAGCTTCGCTATTAATTCGTGAGGATAATTTATATATGGTATGGAATAAGGGTAAGATGTCTTTAAGAGATAAGTCCAATAACCTTTTCGGAACTGTAATTAATCTACAAGAAACATTAGATGATATTGAAATTCTTCAGTTAACCAATGAGCACGGTCATTATTATTATCATCCTTCTATAGCTATGGATTCATTAGGTGAAATTCATTTAATATATCAATATAATCTTAAAAGCTATGGTTCATTAGTTGATCGAACTTATCTTGGTGATTTTAGTAATCAAAAGAAAAAAGCAGATTGGATTTATCCAGAGCCTATATCATCATTCTAAATAAATTTAATAAATGATTCGGCTGATAATTTTCATCTTGTTTGGTATCAGGCTGATGATTATGGTGGCTATTTGCATTACGCAAATACAATTACGGCCAAAGAAATTTCACCATGGCAAATCATTGGAATGAATAACACTGATTATCTAGACAGTTCTATAAAGAGTTTGTGGTATGTGTTCTTTTCGACACTATTTTATATGCCACTTTTTTTTGTTTTCTTTATAAACTTATTTTTCATTGTTTGTGTTTCGTTTCTTTATGTTAAAATAGTTGAAAATGTTGAAAAAATAAGTTTAAAATTAGGTTCTATTCTACTAAATCTTTACATCGCATCATTTCTTATTTCTGCGCTTTACCTTTATATTCTTCACTGTTTAGGTATAGATAGCTATTTAATTGTGGTGGAAAATCGTTATTGGCCACTTCAACATTTGCAAAATCATTCTATATTTATTCTTGGAATTGCATATGTTTTCTCTATGATATATATAGCAGTGACTAAATTAAATAAAACTGAACTTATGAATGCAACATTTATGGTGTTTATGTGGCTTTATTGGATTACTTTAGTAAATTTGGTGTTGAATTTACCTTTGATGAATTTTATTGATGTACCGCTGATTTAAAAAGACTGATTTTAATCTATAATAAAAAAATTCCACAAGTTTCTTTAAATTTTGACAATGATATGTTACATATTTTTTGGATTGGTGAGGGGAATACTGAAAAATTGGATCTATACTATACCACTCTCGATCTAAAGGGTAGAGTAAGCCAAGAGATAGTGCTTACTGATGAGCTTCAAAGTGTAGAAAATAGAAAATAGAAAATAACAGAAAAAAGTGAGGTGATAATTAATGGCAATCATCCCAAACCCAAGTGCGTGTATTTATGATCCAAGAAACAGATGTACTGGTGATTTTCAGTGCGCAACATGTCCAGAATATCCTTACTAGAGAATAAAGTAGTAGTTACTTAAAGATAAGGATCAGGCTAAATGAGTCTGATCCTTTATTTTTTTGCCGAATATTAGGAGAAATTGCTTTCGTTTAATGATGTGTCGATTATATGAATTTGCTGAAAAGAATCATACATTGAAAAGAACGGAAAACATCTCATTTACCAATACATTACAGAAGATGATGATTACTTATATCAAATTAGAACAAAATTAGTAGAAAAAACTCCCTTTTTAATCGGGAGTTTTTCAATTATGCAGGAATTTTTAGTTTAAGTGCGAATGATAGTTTAGATAGAGGGTATTATTGGGAAGATTAACTAACAGATCGTAAAAGGAGGTGTCCTATGATTCGAGTTACAGCAGCAATAATCTCAAAAGATAACAAATACCTTATCGCTCGCAAAAAGAAAGGTAATCTTGCTGGTCTATGGGAATTTCCAGGTGGAAAGATTGAACCTAACGAAACTCCAGAAGAATGCTTGCAGCGTGAAATAAAAGAAGAATTTGATATAGATATCACCGTGGATTCATATCTTGCTACAAGTCGCTATACATACCCCCATGCAGAAATAGAATTAATCGGTTATCATGCAACATATATAGATGGTGAGTTAAAGCCCATCGATCATGATCTGATAGAATGGGTGACTCCAGAGGAGATGGCTGAATACAATTTTGCTCCTGCTGATTTACCTTTAGTGGAAGCATTATTTGATTATAACAATATGAGTTGAAATGGAGGTTAACTAATGATTAAAGTTCAGAATGTAGTAAAACATTATGGCAAAGTAGAAGCAGTGAAAGGAGTTAGTTTTACAGTAGAAAAAGGTGAAATTTTTGGTTTTTTAGGTTCTAATGGTGCGGGAAAAACAACAACCATTAGAATGATGATTGGTCTATTGAAACCTACAAGTGGTGAGATTTTCATTAACGGAAAGAATGTGGCGACTGATGCCAAAGCTATACATAAGAAGATAGGGATAGTTTTTGAAGATCCTAATTTTTATGAGAGACTATCTATTGAAGATAATCTTTATTTTTATGCAGACTTACATCAGGTTTCTAAAGAGAAGGTGGACGAGCTTATTGATAGTTTTCAGTTGAGCGAGAAAAGAAAAACTCCGATGAAAAAGTTATCCAAAGGTCAAAAACAGCGGATGACTATTATTCGTTCAATTTTGCATCAACCTGAGATTCTCTTTTTAGATGAACCTACCAGCGGTCTTGATCCGACTTCATCTAAAATTATTCGTGATCAAATTCGTAAATTAAATGAAATGGGAACTACTATTATATTAACAACTCACTATATGGAAGAGGCAGATCAGTTATGTAATCGGATTATATTTATCAATCAAGGACAGATTGTAGCGCAAGGAAAACCTCATGAGTTAAAGTTAAAATATGGCCAAAGAACGATTGAAGTGGAATATACAAAAGGCGAAGAGATATTAAAAGAAAGTTTGACTATGGAAGAAGAATCTACTCCTGATCGGATTAGTCAATTATTAAAAAATGAGAATGTGTTAACAATTCATTCTCGTGAAGCAACTTTAGCAGAAGTATTTATTGAACTCACAGGGGGGGGAATATTATGAGATTTTATATGATACTTTCTTTGCTCAAAAAAGATTTAAAGGATCTGATGAAAAACATGTCAATTCTCCCTATTATTATTCTCCCACCTTTCATAGCATTTATTTATAGTTTCATCCAGGATATTCCAAAGGAAGTGATGCTTCCGATGTGGGTACTTTACGGTCTTGCAATGGTAGGAATTATGATTCCAGGATTTACTCTGGCAGAAGAGAAAGAGAAGAAAACTTTAGATAGTTTATTGGTTTCTCCGGCAACTTATCATGAAATTGTTATCGGAAAAATTTTATTTAGTTTAATCATGGTGATGTTTGTTTCTCTACTAGTTTTAGCTCCAAATGGTGGTATTACTGGTAATCAATTTCTAGTATGGTTAGTCGTAATATTAGGAGCACTTTTATTTATACAACTGGGTCTTATAATCGGATTTTATACTGAGAGTCAGGTAAGTGCTAGTGCAATGATCTCACCAATGATGCTCTTTTTTGTACTCTCACCAGTTTTCATGGCTATAGTTCCTGAATTTTTGAAGAATATTTTTGAGTACTTACCAAATATATCAATATTAGAGTCAGTTCGATCTGGTATATTAGGGGAAGGTTTTGGTCAGGTATGGAAAGAAATACTTACTCTAGTTGTGTGGAATGTTATCGCTTATTTCTTTACTCAGAGAGGTGTTAGGCATCAGTTTAAGTAGAAGCATATTGTGAAATTATTCTTAGTAGATCATGTGATAAAGAATGGCAAAATCATTGTCATTTTTTATCACATGATCTTTTTTGTTTTTATAAAGACCATGTTCTAAAAATCATAAATTAGATAAGTTTTACAAATAATCTAAAAACATCAACCAAACTTTAGTAATGTTATAAATAACGACACTAAACAATTAATATTACTGAAAAATATTACGAATATTTAGAGGATAATCGAAATTTCTGAAGAATTATAATCTTAAATATAAGAAACAACTATCACTTAAAAATAAAGACGCTGTATGCGTAACAAAAAAAAGGAGGCTTTATAAAATGAAAAAAATTATGAACAATCCTGAAAACTTTGTTGATGAAATGATTGAAGGAATTATAAAGGCACATCCGGATGACATTAAGATGGTTAGTACGGATTGTCGTGAATTGGTCAGAGCAGATTCTCCAGTTAAAGACAAAGTAGCTATAGCAACTGGTGGTGGTTCTGGACATTTGCCTGTTTTCTTAGGTTATGTGGGAAAAGGTTTGATTGATGGAGTTGCAGTAGGTGATGTATTTGCTTCTCCAAACGCTCAGCAGATGTATAATGTGACTAAACAGATTGATGGTGGTAAAGGTGTAGTTTATATCTATGGTAATTATGGTGGAGATGTGTTGAACTTTGATATGGCCACTGAATTTGCTGATATGGATGGAATTAAAGTGAAGACTGTTTTAGTAGCAGATGATGTAGCATCTTCTCCAAAGGGACGTGAAGAAAAGCGGAGAGGAGTTGCAGGACTTTTTTATGCATATAAGATAGCTGGTGCTGCTGCTGAAGATGGCTATGAATTAGATGAGGTTGTAAATGTTACAGAAAAAGCTTTGAGTTTTACTAGAACCATGGGAGTGGCTTTGTCTCCATGTATAATTCCAATGGTTGGTAAATCAACATTCCAGATAGGTGAAGACGAAATGGAGATTGGTATGGGTATCCATGGAGAACCTGGAATCAATAGAGGCAAATTGGAAAGTGCCGATGAAATTGCTATTACTCTTATGGGAGCAATACTAGAAGATGGTCCATATTGTGAGGGTGATGAAGTTTCAGTATTAGTAAATGGTCTTGGGGCAACTCCAAAAGAAGAATTGTATATTGTGTACAGAAAAATAGATCAAATTTTACAAGAAAAAGGTATTAAAGTTTATCGAAATTATGTTGGAGAATTTGCTACATCTATGGAAATGGCAGGTATGTCAGTTTCACTGATGAAACTTGATGATGAGTTAAAGAAATTCATTGATGCACCAGCATACTCACCTTTCTTTTCTCAACCAGATTTTAGAAAGGAGTAATTATCATGAAATTGTCAATAAACGAAGTTAGAGAAATTATGGATTCTGTCAATGATATAATACATGAAAATAGAGATTACTTGATTGAATTAGACGCTGCTATGGGTGATGGAGATTTAGGTCTTACTATGTGTAAGGGTTTTGATGCATCGAAGGAAAGTATACATCAGTTTGCAGGTCAGGATATTGGAAAAGCTCTCTTTCAGGCAGGAATGGCAATGACCAATGCTTCACCTTCAACGATGGGTACTCTTATGGCAACAGCTATTATGAGATCTGGAAAAGCTATATTTGGCAAAGAGGAGATTGAACTAAAAGATATTTCTGATATGGGTTTTGCTGCTATTCAGGGCATTAAAGATAGAGGTAAAGCTAAACAGGGAGACAAAACAATTCTAGATGCTCTTATTCCGGCAGTTGAAGCGTTAAAGGAAGCATCTTATTTGGAAAAAACTTTTAAAGTAGCTTTTGAAGATGCTTATAAAGCATCCAATGAGGGTTTGGAAGCAACAATAGAGATGGTATCCCACCATGGAAAAGCTTATTGTTATGGTGATAAATCTCGAGGCAAACAAGATCCAGGAGCAACAGTAGCTATGTTGATTACTAAAGCAATAAGAAATTACTTTAGTACAAAATAATTCTCTTATTTATATGAAATATTAGTAAAGGTCAGAGAGAATAACTTTTTAACGACAGCTCAGGAGGAGACATCCCTCCTCGATTGCTGGTCTCATAATCTCCTTCTGAAGTCGTTAAATTTATTTCCAATATCAAATTAACAAAAATTATAAAATATTTAGATATTTCGAGCAAATAAATCGAATTTCAGCTAAATTGATTGAAATTACAGAAAAATTTTTAATATTTCAAAAGATTTATGCTTGACATTTTAGTATTAGTAAACTATAATAATACTTAAGAAAACATAAAACAACAACAAAACATTTTTTCTACTATAAATTTTTAGAATATTTCATCAGTTGTGAAAATTGGAGCAGTATTCGGAAAAGATTTTCAGAAAGGGTGAGCTTTATGTTAGAACGTTATACATATGTGGGTAAGAAAATTCGCAAAGAGCGTTTAAGATATGGTTTGAGCTTAAGTGATTTGGCTGCATCCACAGATTTGTCTGCATCATTTTTAAGTCTTTTAGAGAATGGGAAAACTGCACCGTCATTAAAAGTTCTTGACAAATTATGTACTTATTTTTCTATCCATATGGCAGCTCTTTTTGAAGAAGACGATAGTGATGACTTTTTGTATTTACCAAGAGAAAAGCAGATTGAAGTAGCAACTGAAAATGAAAGGATTTTACGTTTTCTTCTTCCCAAAACAAAAGATTGTATAGATCCTGTACTTATTACTCTTTTTCCAAATTCGACAAATCAGGATTTTACAGTTCATAATGGGATTGAATTTGGTTATATTTTAGAAGGAATCATCGAGGTTCATATTGAAGGTAAAGAGCCACTTGTTTGTTGTAAAGGGGATTCAATTTTGTATCCAGCAAATCATGCACACAAGTTAGTTAACCCTACTGATGAAATAGCCAGAGGTTTCTGGGTAGGTGTACCGAATACGAACTCTATATTTTAGAGATAAGCTTTACAATTGTAAGAACTTTCTGGAGGAGAACTTTCTTGAAAAACTTATCCCCCAAAAAGGGTTAGTTTATAAAAAAATAAAGGAGGAACTAAGGATGAAAAAATTACTTATGTTGGTGATGGTAGGTCTGATGCTTTTAAGTAGCGTGGCTTTTGCAGGTTCCGATGTAGTAAAGATTGGTTTATCTGCACCAATTACAGGTAACTATGCTGAGTTTGGTGAAAACTTCCGTTATTCAGTGCAGATGGCTGCTGATAAAATTAATGCAGCAGGTGGAATCAATGGTCGTCAAATTGAGATTGTAGTAATGGATAGCAAGGGTGATCCAAGAGAAGCTGCAATTATTGCTCAAAGATTTGTTCAGGACAAGAAAATTGTAGCTGAGATTGGTGATTTCACTAGTACTAGTTGTCTGGCTGCTGCACCTATTTATGAGCGTAATGGCATGGTACAACTTTCTCCAACAGCTTCACATCCAGCTTATGCTCCTTCCGGAACATATATGTTTGGTATTGTTGGTACTCAGGATGCTGAAGGTCCATTTAATGTTAAGTATATCGCTCAAGATTTTTTAGAAATGAAAAATGTAGCTGTTATCTATATTAACAATGACTGGGGAGTTGTTACAAAAGATCGTTTTGTAAGTGCTGCTAAAGAGTTCGGTTTGAACGTAACTTCTGTGCAACCTTTCTTTGAAGGCGAAAGAGACTTTAACGCTATTTTGACAAAGATGCGTCAAACAAACCCAGATGGTATCTATATTGCAGCAATGTATAATGAAGCTTCTTTAGTTGCTCGTCAGATCCAGAAGATGGGTTGGGATGTTAAAATGTCCGCTCCAAGTTCTGTATTCTCTGATAATTTACTTACTTTAGGTGGCGAAGCTGTAGAAGGTCTTGCTACTAACACCTTCTTTGCTTTAAATGACCCAAATCCAGAAGTTCAAGAGTTTATCACAGAATTTAAAGAAAGAGCTGGTAGAGATCCAAACCTTCATGCTGCATGTGCTTACGATACTATGATGATCCTGGCAGAAGCTATCGAAAAAGCTGGTTTTGATCGCAAAGATATTCGTGACGCTCTTGCACAAACTGAGAACTTTCAAGGAGTTACTGGTTCCATTACCTTTACTAAAGATGGAGACGTAATACGTAAATATAAAATCATGGTTGTTGAAAATGGAGAATGGGTTATCAAGAAGGATTATACTCACTAAAATAAAACTTTTATAAGTAGTTAACTAGGCTGTCAATTTAAGGTGGGCAGCCTTATTGACCCATCCCTTAAGAAAAAAAGTAAATGGAGGGGTAATATGTTTCTTCTTCAACAGATCATTAATGGAATTGCGCAGGGTTCGATTTATGCTTTGATGGCAATGGGAACTGCGATGATTATTGGTATTGTAGGACTTGTTTCCTTCGTTCAAGGTGAAGTTATCATGATTGGAGCATTTGCGGGATACTTTGTTTACTGTTTTATATGGAGTAATTTCTTATTCGCATTGTTTGCAGGTTTCGCCGCTTCATGGGTTATGGGTATTGTTATTGAAAAGATGTGTTATAAGCCTTTCCGTAGATCACCTAGAGAAATAGCTTTAATTTGTACTATTGGATTATCAATCCTTTTGAAAAGTTTAGCTCAAATTGTTTTTGGAACACAACAAAAGTTAATGCCAGATGTACTTGGCGCAAAATATTTTGCTTTTGGTACTATTAGAATTAGTTATATTCAAATTTTGATTATTGGTATCGTTATTCTGTTTTCATGGGGGTTGCAGTTACTCTTTTACAGAACAAAAGTGGGAATTTCTATTCGCGCGGTTTCTATGGATAAAGATGCTGCTGCTTTGTTAGGTATTAATGTAAATCGGACAATCTTACTGGGTAACTCTATTGCGTGTGCTTTTGGTGGAGTTGCTGGAGTTTTGTTAGGAATATATTATAATTCAGTTCATCCAATAATGGGTGCAACTGCATCAATGAAAGCCTTTACTGCTGCTGTATTTGGAGGACTTGGTAGTATTCCTGGAGCAGCGATTGGTGGATTACTTCTTGGTGTTTTAGAGAATCTTGGAGTTGCATTCCTCTCCTCAGGATATCGGGATATTATCTCCTTTGGCATTTTGATACTTGTTTTGATCATTAAGCCTTCAGGAATCATGGGTCGGAAAGGGGAGCTATAAGATATGAGAAAGTTTATCACAGAAAATAAGAAAGTTTTATTGATAGCATTGATGGTGTTATTGATCGTACTCCCCAAGTTATTAAATAATGATTATTATATTCGGGTTGCAGTAAGTGTTTTACTATATGTAGTTTTGGCTAGTAGTTTAAATGTGATTAACGGCTATTCTGGACAATTTAATATCGGCCATGCTGGATTTTATTGTGTAGGAGCATATACTGCAGGTATTCTTGCAACTCGTTTCGGGATTAGTTTTTGGCTGTTGTTACCTTTAAGTGGTATAATGGCTTCGTTATTTAGTTGTCTTTTGGGCGTACCTACTGCTCGTTTGAAAGGAATCTATTTGGCTATAACAACATTAGGTTTTTCTGAGATTATAAGATTAACTATTTTGAATTGGACTTCATTAACTCGTGGTCCAATGGGAATACCTGGAATACCTTTTCCGACATTATTTGGATTTAGGTTAACTACAAATACTCACTTTTATTACATCATCTTAGCAATCGCTGTTATAATGCTTTTTGCTACAAATCGCGTGTTAAATTCTAGAATTGGTCGGGCATGGATTGCTATTCGAGAAGATGAAACTGCAGCAAGGTCTATGGGGGTTGCTACTTTCAAATATAAGTTACTCAATTTGATTTACGGAACTTTTTGGGCAGGAGTTGCTGGAGCATTTTATGCTTTCTTCGCAAGCTACATCAGTGCTGATAGTTTTATTCTCGATGAAGGTTTCTCGATGTTAGCGATGGTATTGGTTGGAGGTCAAGGCACATTGGCAGGCCCTGTTATAGGGGCTACTTTCTTGACAGTTCTACCAGAAATATTCCGCTCTATGGCTCAGTTTAGATTAGTAATTTTTGGTGCTGCAATTCTACTTACAATGTATATTCGTCCTCAAGGAATTGTTGGTAGTGGAATGCTATCAAAGAAATATAGTGAACAGAAGAAGAGTGATAAAAAGCAAGATAAAACTGGTGCAAAGGAGGCGGTCTAAATGGTTCCAATACTTGAAACAAAAAATGTATGTAAATATTTTGGTGGATTAAAAGCAAATGAAAATGTTAGCTTTCAGGTCAAAAAAGGCCTAATCTATGGAATCATTGGACCAAACGGTGCTGGTAAAACGACTTTATTCAATGTTTTAAGTGGGAGTTATATCCCAACAAGTGGAGATGTTTTATTTAACGGACAATCTATCGCTGGTTTATCTCCAGTAAAGATAGCTTCAATGGGTATCGCTCGCACATTTCAAAACATCAAATTATTTAAGTATATGACAGTTTTAGATAATGTAAAAATTGGCTTCCATTGTAGAACAAAAACAAATTTTATGGATGCAATTTTACATACTCCCACTTATAAAAAAACTGAAGAATTTGCTGTTGAAAAAGGTTTAGAGGTATTACGTAAAGTAGGTATGGAAGATTTGGCATATGAATATGCTTCAAACTTACCTTACGGTACTCAGCGTAAATTGGAGATTGCTAGAGCTTTGGCTTTAAATCCTAGTCTATTACTTTTAGATGAACCAGCAGCTGGTATGAATCCATCTGAAACCACTGAGTTGATGGATTTGATTAGAAAATTAAATAGTGATGATTTAACAATCGTCGTTATTGAGCATGATATGAAATTAATTATGAATATTTGTGATGAAATCACTGTAATAAGTTATGGTGAAAAGATATGTGAAGGCTCTCCTAAGGAGGTTCAAACTAACCCGAAGGTAATAGAAGCATATCTTGGCAAAGGGAGTATAAAAACTTCTTAAGAAGGGAGGGAATATATTGTTAACAGTAAAGGATTTGCATGTTAGTTATGGGAATATACAGGCTATTAGAGGAATTTCTTTTGATGTTAAAGAAAAAGAGATCGTTACTTTGATTGGATCTAATGGTGCTGGTAAGACAAGTACTTTAAGAAGTATTTCAAATCTTAATCCAAAGAGTGGCGGTACGGTAACCTTTCTGGATAAAGATATAACAAATCTTGAAGCAAGTCAAATCGTAAAAATGGGTATTTGTCATATTCCAGAAGGTCGTCATATCTTTTCACATTTAACTGTAGAAGAAAATTTAATCATGGGTGATTTTGGTAACACTAATGACAATCCAAATAGAATTAAAGATAACTTAGAAATCGTTTATGAATTGTTCCCTCGATTATTTGAAAGAAAAAAACAAAATGGTGGAACTTTGAGTGGTGGAGAACAACAGATGTTAGCAATCGGTCGTGGGTTAATGCTTGATCCAAAATTAATAATGATGGATGAACCATCTTTAGGATTAGCTCCGATCATTGTAGAACAGATTTTTGAATTGGTTCTTCGAATTAGAGATTGGGGAAAAACTATTCTCTTGATCGAACAAAATGCTAATATGGCATTACAAATTGCTGATCGTGGTTACGTATTAGAAACTGGTGAAATTTCTTTTTCAGGCTTAGCTAAGAACCTTATTAATGATCCAAAGGTAGCTAAGGCTTATCTTGGAATGGACTAACGTTACAATTAAGAATTAAGAATTGAGAATTAAGAGTTAAAAAAATCAGTTCTTAATTTAATAAAAAATTTAACATTAAAAGAGGAGAGTTAAGATTAAAGTATAACTCTTAACTCTAAACTAAAAAAAGGGAGAGATTTAAAATGACAATTAAAAACGTATGCAAAATTAACGAGGAACATGTAAATGATATGAGAGCAGCTATTGAGCATCGCGCTACATGGTTTTATTTGGTAGCAGAAGAAGCTCGTAAACAAGGCTTGGCTTGGGATGACTTTGCTCGTAAAGCAATCTTAAAATGTGGTTGTTTCCATGGAGAGAACAAATTTACTGATACTGAAGATATGAATGTATTTGCTGCTGATTTTGCTAATGATTTATATAAGAAAATCTTTGAAATGGATATTAAAGAAGTAACTGAAGATAAGTTTGTTGTTGAATTTAACTACTGCCCATTGGTAGCTGCATGGATGAAGCAAACTGATAATGAAGAAGATATTGCACATCTTTGTGATATTGCTATGGATGGTGATAGAGGTATTGTTAGTACTTTCAAAGGATTTGAAATGGAATTACCTGAAACTATTGCTGCTGGTGGTAATGTTTGTAGAGTTATCATTACAAAAAAATAGTAAAGAAGGCTAAAAAATGTTTACATTAAAAGAATTTTTAATAAATGAAGTAAAGCCCGCCTTAGGTTGTACAGAACCTGGGGCGGTTGCTTTAGCAGTTGCTAGAGCATGTCAGGAATTGGAGTCAAAAGAGGATATTTCTCTGGTTAAAGTTGTTGTTAGTGATAGTATATATAAAAATGGAATGGATGTAGGAATTCCAGGTGCTAATGGAGCTAGAGGTAATGCTCTTGCAGCAGCTATGGCTGTTCAATGTGGTAAGCCAGAATATGGTCTTGAAGTTTTAAAAGACTGTAAACCTGAAGATATTGAAGAAGCACAAAAATTATTGAAGCAGAATTTGGTACAAATCGTTTGTGATACTACACGACATGGAGTATATGTAGAAGTTACCGTGAAAAATTCTAAAGATGAAGTAATATGTACATTGGAAAATGATCATTCTAATATTACAAAGGTAGTTAAGAATTCAGTAGTTATTTTTGAAAAAGCCAAATTTTCTACAGAAAAAGTAGCAGAAAAGTCTATTCAGGAGATGACCAGTGAACTTCCATATGTAGAACTTATAAAACTTGCCAATGATATGGATGATGAAGATATTGAATATGTCATGAGAGGCGCCAAGATGAATAAAGAGATTGCTGAATATGGTTTACAGCAGGATTCTCTTTCAGGTTTAAGTCTAGGTAAAACTATGATGACGATTATAAACAAATATAATGTTTCAGATGATCTTGGTTATCTGATAAAAAGCTTTTGTTATGCTGCTTCAGATGCACGGATGGCTGGAGCTCAGATGCCAGTTATGAGTAGTGCAGGAAGTGGTAATCATGGCATAACCGCAATTCTCCCGATTGTACTTGCTGGTGATAAATTGGGTAAAAACCAGAAAGAGATTGCCAGAGCACTTATTATCAGTCATCTTTCTACAAGTTTTGTCAAGAGTAAAATTGGTCGTCTTTCACCGGTTTGTGGTTGTGCAGTAGCAGCAGGTGCTGGAGCAACTGCTGGATTAACAATGTTGCTGGATGGAACTGTCGCTGAGGCAGTTAGAGCAATTCAGACTCTTTTAGCAAATACAGCAGGAATGATCTGTGATGGTGCAAAGGAGTCTTGTTCTTTGAAAGTAGGAACTGCTGCAAGTGAAGCATATCTAGCTGCCCTGATGTCATTGGAGGGAATTGGTGTAGAAGTACCTCAAGGGGTTGTTGAAGATACTATAGAAAAGACTACAGATAATATAGGACGGATTAATAAAGAAGGTATGGGAAGAATGGATCAGGTACTGATAGATATTTTGGAAATAAGAAATAAAACAGCATCTATGACTCATTAGAATAAATGAGAGGAGAAAAAATTCAATGAAGAAAATTATCAATAAGCCTGAAAATGTTGTAGAAGAAATGCTTGTTGGAATGACTCTAGCTCATGGAGATCAAATAAAGCGTCTTGAAGGATATGATGTAATCCTTCGTAAAGAAGCAAAACAGGGTAAAGTGGCGTTATTAAGTGGTGGTGGAAGTGGTCATGAACCAGCACATGCGGGATATGTAGGTTTAGGTATGTTGGACGCTGCTGTTGCTGGAGCGGTATTTACTTCTCCTACTCCAGATCAAGTAATTGCAGGAGTTAAGGGTGCTAATGCTGGTGAAGGTGTGCTGTTAATTATAAAAAATTATTCTGGTGATTTGATGAACTTCGAAATGGCATCAGAGATGGCAGATATGGAAGGGATTAAAGTTGCTAGTGTTATTGTTAATGATGATGTAGCAGTTGAAAATAGTACTTATACTACTGGTCGTCGTGGTATTGCAGGTACTGTTTTTGTTCATAAGATCGCAGGTGCTATGGCTGAGCGTGGAGCTTCTTTAGAAGAAGTTGAAAGAGTTGCCAAAAAGGTTGTTGATAATGTAAGATCTAAAGGTCTTGGTTTGGCTCCTTGTACTGTGCCTGCTGCTGGAAAGCCATCATTTGAATTGGCTGAAGATGAGATTGAATTAGGTTTAGGAATTCATGGTGAGCCTGGAATTAAAAAAACAAAAGTTATGGCAGCAGAGGATGTTGCTAAAGATTTAGTTGAAAGTATCGTAGCAGATCTTCCTTTCAATGAAGGTGATGAAGTAGCGGTAATGGTTAATGGATTGGGTGCTACTCCAATGATGGAACTTTATATTTTAAATAAAACTGTTGCAGAACTTTGCGAACAAAAAGGTATTAAAATTTATCGAACCTTTGTTGGTGAGTACATGACATCTTTAGAGATGGCGGGTGCATCTATAACATTATTAAAGCTAGATGACGAATTGAAATCTCTTTTAGATGATCCAGCAGATACTCCTGCGTTTACTCAAATGGGGGCGAAATAATGAGTGTAGTTTGCGATAAAAACAAAGTACTGGTAATTATTAAAGCAATGGCAGAAAAACTTATCAGTGAAAAAGAATATCTTACCGAACTAGATACTAAAATAGGTGATGGTGACCATGGTATTAGTATGGAAAGAGGTTTTTCTGCAATTCAAAATAAGTTACCAGAAATTGAAGATAAAGATATAGGAACAATCTTAAAGACTCTTGGGATGACATTGGTTTCGAGTGTTGGAGGAGCTTCTGGTCCATTATTGGGAACAGCTTTTATGTATGCTGGTAACCAGGTTATTGGAAAAGAAAGTTTAAATCTCGAAGATGGAGCTAAAATAGCGAAAGCTGCTTTAGATGGAGTCCTTAAGAGAGGAAAAGCAAATCTGAAAGATAAGACTATGGTTGATACAATTAGCCCAGTGGTTGATTTTTTAAACTCATCTGAAGTAGAAGGCAAAGATGCATTAGAAATTTTAAAGTCTGTTGAAGAGATTGCCAAACAGGGAATGGAATCTACTAAATCACTAATGGCGCTCAAAGGTCGGGCCAGTTTTTTAAAAGAACGCAGCATCGGTCACTTAGACCCAGGTGCAGTCTCTAGTTACTTAATAATCCAAACTATTGTAAAAGAACTATTAATAACATTTTCGGAAGGTTAAAATCGCCGAGTTTCTTTATGGAGCAAAACTTTGAGGCTAGAAAATACTTTTGATTGGACTCAATAATCCTTCCGAAAGTTATTAAAAAAGCTGCCTAGCAGATTAAGAGATCGAGGTGTAGCAAATGGTTGGAATAGTAATAGTTTCACATAGCTCAAAAGTTGCCCAAGGTGCAAAAGATATTGCATTGCAAATGGCTGGTGATGTTTTTATTGTAGCCTGTGGCGGAAATCCAGAAGGCGGAATCGGAACAAATTCAGAAGAAATAAGTGCTGGGATTGCCAGCGTATACTCTGAAGATGGAGTAGTTGTTTTAGCTGATTTAGGAAGTGCAGTAATGAGTGCTGAAATGATTCTTGACTCTCTAACACCTGAGAAAAGAGAAAAAGTAATCATTGCCAATGCACCAATCGTTGAGGGTGCGGTAATGGCTGCGGTTGAAGCTTCTATGGGAATGAATTTAGATCAAGTGCTTGCTGCTGCAGAAAATGCATCTAAAATGGTAAAAGTTGAAAGAGAGGGTTAAAGACTATGATTGAAAAACAAGTAATAGTTACAGCTAAATCTGGAATACATGCCAGACCTGCTTCGAAAATAGTTAAATTAGCAAACTCTTTTAATTCTGATATTAAATTAGTGTATAATGGTAAGGCTCTCAATGCTAAGAGCATGATGGAAATGATGACTGCTGCTGTTCCTAATGGTGCAGAAATTACTTTAAAAATAGATGGCGCTGATGAAACAGAAGCTTTCGCAGCCTTCGAAAAGATTGTAACAGAGGAAGAGTAAGGAAGTGATTTTGCTATGACTACAAAATTACAAGGAATTGGAGCATCTCCAGGAATTATTTTAGGAAATGTTTTATTATATCAAGAAGCTGATTTAGGCTATCAATCTCTAAAGATCAATCAAGATTCGATTGCTGATGAGAAAGAGTCTTTAGAAAAAGCTATCGTAAAAAGCTCAGAGCAGTTAGAACAAATTTATGAGCAAGCCTTAGAGAAGTTGGGCGAAGAGGAAGCAGAGGTATTTCAGGCTCATTTAATGATGTTGCAGGATCCTGAAATAAAAAATAAAGCTTTTCAACGTATTGAAGAAAGCTTAGAAACTGCTGTAGAAGCTATAGATAAAGTAACAGAAGAATATGCTGACCTTTTTCGCGCAATGGATAATGAATACATGAGAGAAAGAGTAGTTGATATCTTAGATATTTCTAGACGAATTATGGCTAATCTTTTAGGAGTTGATTTAAATCCTCTGCAAAACATGAGTGAACCAGCAATAATTGTGGCTCATGATCTGACTCCATCAACGACTGCGCTGATGGATAAAGAGAAAGTTTTAGGATTTGTAACTAAGATAGGTGGGCGTACTTCTCATACTGCGATTATGGCTCGTTCTCTTGAAATCCCTGCTGTCTTAGGTGTTAGTGGAGTTTTGGAGATTGCCAAAAACCAAGCTCAAATAATTCTTGACGCTGAAACAGGTCAAGTTTTGATTGATCCTGATGAAACAGAATGGGCTGAGTATGCAACTAAGAGAAATGAGTTTCAAGAATATATGAAGCAATTACTGAAATTGAAAGAACGCCCTGCTGAAACGTTTGATGGACATCGTGTTGAGTTAGCTGCTAATATTGGCTCTTTAGCTGACTTAGAAGCTGCATTAAAATATGGCGCTGAAGGTGTTGGACTCTTTAGAACTGAATTTTTATATATGGATCGGACTGAATCACCATCAGAAGATGAGCAATATAAAACATACAAAGCGGTTCTTGAAGCTTTTGGTGATAAGCCAGTGGTGATTAGAACCCTTGATATTGGTGGAGATAAAGAAGTTCCATATCTAAATATGCCTAAAGAGATGAATCCTTTTATGGGTTGGCGGGCAGTTCGATTCTGTCTTGATCGAAAGGATATCTTTAAAGCTCAGTTGAGAGCTCTTTTACGGGCAAGCAATTACGGTAATCTTCATATTATGTATCCTTTTATCGCTGGATTAGAGGATTTGAGAGCAGCCAATGAAGTTTTGAATGAAGTAAAATCAGAATTACGCTTAGAGGGAATAGCTTTTGATGAAAAAGTTAAAGTCGGCATAATGATGGAAATTCCATCAGCAGCACTTATTGCTGATCGACTTGCTAAGGAAGTAGATTTCTTCAGTATTGGAACCAATGATTTGATCCAATACACTATGGCAGCAGACCGGATGAATGAAAAAGTTAGTGGTTATTATCAACCATTTCATCCAGGTGTTCTGAGATTGATCAAGCAGATTGTCGAAGGTGCTCATAGTGAAGGAATTTGGGTTGGAATGTGTGGAGAGATGGCAGGAGACCCCGAAGCTACAGAAACACTTTTGGGATTAGGTCTTGATGAACTCAGTATGAGTGCTTCTTCTATTCTTAAAGTGAAAAAGAGAGTATTGACTTTAAACCATGAAAAGTGTAAAAAACATGTCAATAAAATATTAGAATGATAAAAATAAGGACATCCTATGGGGTGTCCTTATTTTTTTGTAGGGACTATGGTCATGATTTGTACTAGTGAACGATTTTTTTTAATAAAATGAGAAGGTAAATGAAAATACAGTGCCGAAAATTGGTATATATCGAATAATCGGGAGGAGTAAAAATGTCACTCAGAGTTTATTATTATTCACGGACTGGAACTTGTGCAAAAGTCGCTCATACGTATACGCAGAATGGTCAAGGAGAAGTAGTTCAGATTAAAGATGTACCTGAAAATCGGTATTGGGGATTTTTTGGATTTATTAAAGGTGGGTATAATACCGTTAGAAAAAAAGAAATATCTTATAAACGTGTAGGTGATCAAGTAAAAACACCATCAGAAATAGTTTTTGTTATGCCAGTATGGGCAGGGCAGGTTCCACCAACAGTACGCACTTTTTTAATGAAAGAAAATTTTGAACCTGGTGTTAAAGTGACAGTGATTACAGTATCAAAAAGTGGAAAATATGAAAAGACATTTAGTCAAACTGTTGAGATTCTTGAGAAGAAAGGGATTCAAGAGTTTCATCATCGGAATTTGAAAGAAAAAGAGATTGATTAAAACAAATACTAGTGTTATGTATAAGCCTTGATCGTTGTGATCAGGGTTTTTTTATTGTAAAAAATTAAAATAATACTAGCATGAGTTCAAGAGTTATGAAGGAAAAATATGTAATGGTAACGAAATAATGTAATGAGAATAGTACAAAACCTTTTATGGAAATATTTATAGGTAAAGATAATTATAACGAGGAAAATAAAGAAAGGAAGTGTGTGGCATGAGATTTAAGGGAATAATATTACTTATTATTAGTTTAATTTTGATGGTTGTATTTTCTTATACAGTCTTTGCTGATGAAAAAAGTGTGGTTGGTGAAGATCAGAATATTTCTGGTAATGAAATGATAGGTGAGGGTAATGAAGATGAGGGTGAAGATAGTAGTTCTAGCTCATCAATAGATGTAGAGAGCGAAGAACTAGTAAATACAGAAGCAAAACAAAGAGATAAAACAGAGATATTAGCAAAAAGAACTAAATACAGCAAACATTTTTTGAATGAGGATGGTTCCCTTTCATCCGTTTTATATCAAGTACCAGTTCATTATAAGAAGGGCGAAGAATGGATTGAGATTGATCCAAGAATCATACATTTAGAACAGCTTAAGGATCAAACTGAGATAGGTGAGCTAAATTACGGGCAGCTAAAAAAAGCAGGCTTCAGTCATGGGATGGTTAAAAATAAATTTAATCTT